>DATNEC010000017.1:0-16126 GCA_035606815.1 Pirellulales bacterium | reverse complement strand
CGCTCGTAGGACGGACCTGCGGTTCGTCTCCCAAGAGCGCGATCGGTCTCGCGGAAATGGACGGTAGGTTCATCCTACGGGCCGGCGCCGCCCGCTCGCTTGCGCGCCGGCACGGCGCCTTCACGCTGTTCGACCAGGGGGCTGACGCCCCCCGCTCGCCGATGCGCGGCGCCTTCACGCTGCTCGAACTGTTGCTCGTTCTGGCCTTGCTCGGGATGATGCTGGCCATTTCCTGGCCGTCGTTGAATCGTTCGCTCGATACGCAACGTCTCAAACGCGGGGCCGACCTGGTCCGCACGCACCTGCTTCGGGCACGGACCAAAGCCATGATTTCCGGAGAAATCTTCTCCTTTCGATTTCAAACCGATACGGGCCATTTCCGCGTCGAGCAACAATCCAACTTGAGCGGCACGCTGGATAGCGCCAGCATGGGCCAAGGCGGCGCATCGGGCGGCGGCATGACCGGCGGCGGTGGCTCAGCCGGGGCCTCGACCGCGCCGAGCGCCGGCGCCCAGTCCGGAGCCGCGACGACGATCGCTGCGCCGCCGATCGATGAGGAACTGCCCGAGGGCGTGCGATTTCAATCCGCGGACGTCGGCACGGATCCTCGTAGCGGGTCGATCGCGACGAACAATCAGTCGTCGTCGATCAGCGACGCGGCCTGGTCGCGGCCCATTTTGTTCTTCCCCGACGGGACGGCTACCAGGGCGACGATCGTCGTGCTCGGCCAGCGCGAGCGTTCGATCGTCGTGGAACTGCGAAGCCTGACCGGCGGCGTCAAAGTCGGCGAGATCGGCGCCGGGCAGGGGACGCGGCGATGAGATTAAAACAGGGGCCACGGATGGAACACGGCTTCCATCAAACCGTTATGGCTTTCACGAAAAGGTCTTCTGACTTGTTCAACCTATCCGTGTTCGATCCGTGTTTCATCCGTGGCTGACATATATGCGAAGACGAACATCTCATTCCCGGCGCCGCGCGTTTTCGCTGCTGGAAGTCATTCTGGCGCTGGGCATCTTGGTCGGCGCGCTGGCCGTGCTGGGGCAGTTGGTGCAGACCGGACTGCGCAATGCGCAAATGGCCCGCGACCTGTCGCAGGCGCAACTGCTGTGCGAAAGCCGGTTGGCCGAGATTCACAGCGGCGCGGCCTCGTCGCAGCCGGCGAGCAAATCGCCGATCCAAAACTTTCCCGGCTGGCTGGTCACGGTCGAGCAACAGGCTTCCAGTTCCTCGCAAAGCGCCGTCGGCGGCCAGGGCGCACCCGTTGCGCAGGGTTTTTCCGGCACGGTGAACCTGTTGAAGCTCCACGTGACCGTCGAGCAAGACCCGGCGGAGCAGCGCAACCCGGTGAAGTTTTCGCTGACGCAATGGATGATCGACCCTTCGGTGACGGCCGTGCAGTTGCAGCCGGTGGTCGATCCCGCCACGGCGAACGGATCGCAAAGCGGCAGCTCGCAAACGGGCGGTTCTTCCTCCACGCAGGGACGATGAAATGCGCTTTCGCCAGCCGCCACGCGCCGCCTTCACGTTGCTCGAAGTGATTCTTGCGCTGGCCCTCTCGGCTTTGCTCTTGGGGGTTTTGGCGGTGGCGATCCAGGTCAGTTTGAAGGCGACCTACAGCGGCCGGACCGACGTGGCCGAGGCCCAGTTGGCGCGCGCGGCGCTCCAGCGGATCGGCAACGACGTGCGGGCCGCCGTCTGGTACGAGCCGCCCGATCCGGCCTCGATGGTCGTTCCGCCCTCGGTGGCCTCGCTCACCAGTTCGTCTTCGTCGGGAGGTTCCGGCGGTTCTGGAGGTTCCGGCGGTTCGCCAGGCTCGTCGCAATCGGCCAGTTCGTCTTCATCTACGTCGAACTCTTCATCGTCGCGGGGCGGCGGCTCAGGCGGCGGCAGCTCCGGAGGCGGCGGCACTTCGACCTCATCGTCGTCCATGGGGGGCGGTTCGACGACGGGCGGCGGGAGTAGTGGCGGCAGCGGTCGCAGCGGCGGCGGTGGCGGCGGGAGTAGTGGTGGTGGCGGGAGCGGCGGTGGCGGCGGCTCGGGTTCGGGCAGCGGAAGCAGTTCTTCCAGCAGTTCTTCGACCACCACCACGCAGATGCCCATGCCGATGTTCGTGGGCGGCCAGAACTGGCTGCAAGTCGATGTCAGCCATGTGCCGCGTCCCGATCAATATGCGTTCATGCAGTATTCGGGCGGCAGTAGTTCGGGCGGCAGTAGTTCGGGCGGCGCCTCCGCCGCAAGCGGTTCAGCCGCCAATGTCGCGACGACTGGCCGCGACCGCGTCAGCGAAACCAAGACGGTCTATTATTTTCTCGCGGGCGGCGCCGGCCAGGCGCTGCCGCCCGGGCTTTCGGCCGGCGCCGTCGGCGGCGGCCAGCAGGGCCTGATGCGCCGCGAGGCCGATCGGGCCGTTACGGCCTGGTCCAGTTACGGCGGCGGCTCGTCCGGCGTCGGACCGGCCCTCGAAGCCCTGGCGCCCGAAATTGCGTCGCTCAGCTTGTCTTATTTCAACGGCTCTTCGTGGAGCAACAGTTGGGATTCGCGGATCTACTACTGTCTGCCGCGGGCGGTCGAGATCCGCATCACGCTCGCCGACGAACTTGACAAGCGCGACGCGGCCGGGCTCGCGTCGGCGAAGCGGCCCGCCGGGCAAACTCGGAACCAGGCCCCGCTCAAAGAATACGTGCTGCGCGTGCCGATCCCCGCCTGGCGACCGCCGAACTTGCAACTACTCAACTCGATGGCGAATTCGACCGCAAGCGGCGCCGGCTCGTCCGGCTCATCCTCCTCCGGCGGCGCCGGCGGCATGGGGAGCTACTGATGAATCGCATCTTCGCGCGCCCCGCGCGGCGCTCTCGCAACGGCATGGTGTTGATCGTGGTGCTCGTCGCCATCATGATGCTGAGCTTGGCCGGGTATACCTTTTCGCAACTGATGTTCGCGGAGCGCGAAGCGGCCTGGGCGCATGGCCAAGCCATGCAAGCCCAGGCGCTGGCCCATTCGGGCGTCGGCTTCATCGAGCAGCAACTCGTGCAATCGCCCGCCGCGCTGCAGCAGCAAGGCGGCTGGTACGACAATGCGACATTGTTTCGCGGCGTGCTGGCGGCCGACGGCGGGATCGATCGCGATCGCGGCCGCTTCACGATCTTGTCGCCGCGGTCGCAATACGGCGCCGTGACCGGCTTCCGCTACGGCTTGGAAGACGAATCGTCGCGGTTGAATCTCAACACCTTGTTGCTGCTCGACCAGCAGTCGTCCGGCGCGGGCGCCCAGGCGCTCTTGATGTTGCCGGGAATGACGCCCGACGTCGCCGACGCCATTCTGGACTGGATCGACCCGGACGAAACGGCCCGGCAGAACGGCGCCGAGCGCGACGTCTACAGCGGGCAAAGCCCGAGCTATGCGCCGAAGAACGGGCCGCTCGAATCGGTCGAAGAGTTGCTGCTGGTCCGCGGCGTCACGCCGCTGCTGTTGTTCGGGATGGATGCCGATCGCAACGGCGTCGTCGATGCGCGCGAGGCCGCCAACGCGGCCATGATGGGCATGCCGCAGACGAGCGGGGCGTCGGGCAGCGGAGCGTCGTCGGGCAGTTCCTCGTCGGGCGGCGGTTCTTCCCAGTCCGGCGGCTCATCTTCCAGCGGTTCGTCCACGAATAAGTCGTCGAGCCTGATGGGTTCGGGAGGCATGAATCAAGGCTGGGCGGCCTATTTGACCGTCCACAGCATGGAATCCAACTTGCGGGCCAACGGCCAGTTGAAGATCAACCTGAATTCGTCCGACCTGAACCAGCTCTATCAAGATCTGTCGACGGCGCTCGACTCCGACTCGGCGATGTATGTCGTGGCCTATCGCCAGGGCAGCGTGGCGGCTTCGAGCCAACCGGCCCAGTCGATCAGCGGCCGCAAGCTCGACCTCACCAAGCCGGGACCGAACAAAGTCGCTTCGCCCTTGGATTTCGTCGGCGCCAAAGTGCAAGTCACTTTTCAAGGCGAGTCGACGCCGACCATCGTCGACACGCCGTTCAGTTCAACCCCCTCGGCGATGGCGGGCTACCTGCCCAAGCTGCTCGACAACACCACGATCGTGCCGTCCCCGACGGTCCCAGGCCGGATCAATGTCAACCAGGCGCCGGCAGCGGTCTTGCTGTCGATCCCAAAGCTCGACGGCCAGACCGTCGATCGGATCATCAGCGGCCGCCCGGCCGATCCCAGCCAGGCCAACAGCGACCGGCAGTACCCGACCTGGCTGTACGTCGAGGGGTTGGTCGATCTGAACACGATGAAGCAAATCATGCCTTTCGTCACTTCTTCGGGCCGGGTTTTTCGGGCCCAAGTCGTGGGCCATTTCGACCGCCCCGGCCCGACCAGCCGCATCGAAGCGATTATTGACGCTACCACCCCGATACCACGGCTATTATTCTGGAGAGACCTGACCCACTTGGGCCGCGGCTATGGCCCGACGCTGTTGGGGCAAGTGAGGAGTAAGGAGTGAGGGAGTAAGGGAGTGAGGGAGTGAGGGAGTGAGGCGATTGCCTCTTTCTCCGGTCCCAACTCCTGACGCCCAACCCCCAACTCCTGACGCCTGACGCCTGACGCCCAACCCCCAACTCCTGACGACTAACTCCTAACTCCCCGCAATGTCACGCCTCCTCGCACTTGAATGGGACGACGACGAAGCCCGAGTCGTCGTGGCTTCGGCGCACGGCGAGTCGATCTCGATCGACGAGGCGTTCGCCGTTCCCTTGCCTCCCAGGTCCGAGCAACAGCCCGCCGACGCGGACCGCGGGGCGATCATTGGCGCGGCGCTCTCGGCGCGCCGGTTGGGACGAATGCAAAGCCTTGTCGCGGTCGGCCGCGCGAGCATCGAGCTGAAGCAACTCTCGTTGCCTCCCGCGCCGGACGAAGAACTGCCCGAATTGGTGCGGTTCCAAGCGCTGCGAGAATTTCATACGCTCGGCGAAGATTGGCCGCTGGACTTCGTTCCCTTGACCCATCAGCCCGACCAGCCGCGTCAGGTGTTGGCGGCGGCGATCTCGCCGGAGCTTGTGGAGCAAATTCGAGAGACGTCGCGGCGCGCGGGCGTGGTTCCCGAGCGGCTCGTGCTACGGCCCTGCGCGGCGGCGTCGCTGTTGCGCCGAGTGGAGCTTGTCGACGCCGAGCACGTGCGTCTGCTGGTCGACGTGTTGGCCGACGAAGCCGACTTGACGGTGCTGGTCGATGGGCAGGTCGTCTTTTTGCGCACGGCCCGGCTGCCGGGCGACGCTTTGGTCGCCGACAACTATCGCCCGCTCTTGGGCGAAATTCGCCGCACGATCGCCGCCGCGCGCAACCAACTGGGCGGCCGCAAGGTCGAAGCCGTTCACCTCTGCGGCAGCGGAGCGGACCACACGGCCTTGGCCGAGCAACTCGAACGCGGCTGCGAACTGCCTTGCCACTTGTTCGATCCATTCGCCGGGCTGAGCTTGAGCAAGGAGTTGCGTTCGTCGCCTCCGGCGCACACCGGCCGCTTTACGCCGTTGGTCGGCATGTTGCTCGACGAGGCGCAGCACGCCGCGCCGACGATCGATTTTCTGAACCCGAAGCGCCGCCCTCCCGCTCCCGATCCGCGTCGCAAGCTGGCGCTGGCGGGCGCCGCCGTCGCCGCGGTCTTATTGCTCGCCGGCGGGTGGATTTGGTTGGAGCTCGGCGCCGCCGACGCGGAAATCGCGAGGCTCGCCGAGGAGTCGAAAGCGAAGATCCGCTGGTCGCCAAGGCCAAAGAACTCGAGCTGGCGGCCAAAGAAATCGATGCCTGGCGCGCCGGCGACATCAATTGGCTCGACGAGCTGCGCGAATTGTCGGCCGACTTCCCACTGGCCAAGGACGTGCTGATCACGCAACTGCGGATGGGCCCCCACAGCGCCGGCGCCGAAATCACCTTGGAAGGCTACTTGCGCGAAGCGGCCAACGCCGACGCCTTCGAGGCCAGCTTGCGCGACGAGGCGCACCGCGTCGAGGGCCGCGGCTTGCAGCAAGACTCGTCGAAGCCGGGCTACGGCTGGCACTTCACGACCGCGCTGGTCGTCAAGCCGCAAGACGCCGAGTCCTATCGCAAGCACGACGCCGCCCGGCCGCCGCGAAAGCCCGCCGACGATCAACCCGCCTCGGATAGTTTTCCCGGCCAAGGCCCGTGGGCCGGTCGAGGCGGATTCGGCGGGCGCCCCGGCGGGTTTGGCGAAGGCGGATCGGGACGTGGTCGATTCGGCGGCGGTCGGGGCATGCCGGGCGGCGGTCAAGGGTTTCCGGGCGGCGGTCAAGGGTTTCCGGACGGCGGGTTTCCGGGCGGATTCCCTGGCGGAGAAGGAGAGGCCGAAAAGTCGCCCGGCCCCGACGACAAGCCCGCCAAGGAACCGAGCAAACCTGCCTCCGAGGCCGATAAGGCGCCGGCCGCGACGGGCGAGACCTCGAAGGCGGCGGAGGGCCCGCAAGGGTAGCTTCCATGCAGCAACGCGAACGCATGCTCGCGAAGATTACCGGGGCCGTGGCGCTGATCGCCGGCGTGCAGTTCGCGTATACCTTCGTCCAAGGCGCCTTCGACGAGCGGCAAATGCAGCTCGACGCGATCAAGCTAGAACTGGAAAACAAGCAAACGACCGTCACTCGCGGCAAGCGGGCGCAAAAACGGCTGAAAGAGTGGGAGCACCGTTCGCTGCCCGCCGACCTCGACCAGGCCCGTTCGCTCTATCAGAACTGGCTGGCGAACATGGTCGAAAAGATTCGTCTCGGCAAGGCCGAGGTCACGTCCGGGCCTGCGATGCCGCGATTGGGCTTCTACAACCGGATTCCGTTCACTGTGCGGGGACAGGGAAGTTTGGACCAAATCACCACGCTGTTGTACGAGTTTTACCGCGCCGATCACTTGCATCAGATCCAGCGGTTCACTCTCACGCCGGTTACGGTCGGGGCCGGTCCGCAAGCCCCATCGCAATTCGACGTGTCGCTGTCGATCGAAGCCTTGGCGCTGCCCGGCGCCGATCGTCGCGACAAGCTGAACGACGCCGTCAGCGAGCGGCTGGCTTGGAAGGAATTGGACGACTATCGCAAGCCGATCGCCGAGCGCAATTTGTTCGCCCCCTACTCCGAACGCCGAGTCGCCGACGAATCGCAAGACGCCTACATGACAGCCGTGGTCAAGGTCGACGGCCAACTCCAAGCCTGGCTTAGCCTGCGCAGTTCGGGCAGGATGCTCAAACTCCGCGAGGGGGACAAGCTCGACATTGGCAGCATGCATGGCACCGTCAGTCGAATCCAAGAGCAGGCCATCGAAATCGACTCCGAGGGCAAGCGGCGCCGCGTCTCCTTGGGCAAGAGCCTGGCCGAAGGGTTTGAGTTGCCCGCAGCGCCAAAAAACCTTTAGTCGCCGGTTTTTGTGGAGGTTTGCGCAGGGTTTGCCGATTATCCCACCGAGTGAGGAAAACGTGCGGGGGAAACCCTGCTTCCCCGGGGGGGGAAACCTCGGCGATAGTTCATCCCAGTGAACAACCTATCGGCGCTTCGACATTCCCGCCTTCGAGTGGCCTGCGCCCGCGTCGGGCTGTCTTTGGCATGCGTGCTGGCCATGTTGCCGGCGCTCTCGCCAGGCGATGAACGCCCGGGCGACTTCAAAGCCTATGGCTTGCAGCGGGCGCAAGCCGCAGCGGTCGAACCGCTTCTGCGGCAGGCGCTTTCCGCGCTGCCCGGAAAGGCCGAGGTCTCGATCGATGCGCGAGCGAATCGCCTGCTCGTGCGAGGCCCCGCCGAAGTTCAGAAATTGGCCCAAGAGCTGATTCGATCTTTGGACCGGGCCGACAAAGCGGTGCCGGCAGGCGTCTCCGTGTTGAAGACCTATTCGTATGCGGGAGCCGATGCCGCGGGGGTGGCCGCGCGCGTGCAGGCCAAGTATGCGGCGGACCATCGCGTTCGCATCGCCGCCGACCAGCGCACCCGGCAGATTCTAGTAGTGGCGCCGCCGGAGATGCAGCCTCAAATCGCGCAGCAGCTCAACTTGCCAGGCGCCGGCGCACGACCGTCGCAGGCGAACCGCGCCGCGCCGAACCGGTCCGCCGCCGCTGGGCCGCAGCGCGCCGAAGTTCCGCCGCGTCCCGCGTTCGCCTTGGCCGCGCCCAGCGCCGTCCGTCTGACGCATGCCGCGCCCGACGACGTCGAGCGAAAACTGCAGGAGCTTTGGCAAGGCCGGTTGGCGCCGGTCGTGCAAACCGCCCCGGACGTCGCGACGCTCATCATGCCGTTCGCCGGCCAGCCGGCGCTGGAGGTGCAGATCAACCGCCGCACTCGCGAGGTGGCGGTGCGCGGCCCTGTCACCGCCACGAACTCGTGCTTGAAGTTGATCGCAACGCTGGACCAAGGAGAAGACGCGCCGCAGCGGCGCACGCAGGTCTTGCCGGTCCGCGCCGCGACGGCGACGTACGTGCAGCGGGCCTTGGCCGCCGTCGACAATTCCGGCGAACGGCCCGCGGGCCGCGGCGCGGCGCCCGGCAAGGGACCGGACGGGGCGCCGAGAATGGCTGCCGCCGCGCTTCAACGGCCAGCTCAAGAGGCCGCCGAGGACGGCGCTCAGCAGGCGCAGCCGGCAGACGCGCCCGAGGCGATGGCCGACGAGGCGGAAGCCGTGGACGATGAAGACAGCGCGCTCGTCGGCCCGGTCGAGATCGAACAACTGCCCGGAATCGACGCGATCATCGTCCGCGGCAGCCATCGCGACGTCGAGCGCGTGATGCAGATCATCGAAGACATCGAGCGCCTGAGCGCCGAGGCCGAACCTTCGGTCGAGATCTATTACCTCAAGCACATCGACAGCACGGCCATGGCCGGAGTGATCGGTCCGATGTACGGCGAACATTTCGCGCCGCATCAAGGGTCGGTGGCCATCACGGCCCTGGTCAGGCCGAACGCCTTGCTCTTGATCGGCCGCGAGGAGAGCATCCGCAGCGCCATCGAGTTGATTGCCCGGCTCGACCTGCCCGCCGACCCCGCGAACCAATTCAAAGTCTTTCGACTGAAGCACGCCTCGGCGGGCGCCGTCGGCCCGATGGTCACGCAGTTCTTCGCCAGCCGCGGCGGACTGAGCGGCGCGGCGACCGTGACGCCCGACGCCCGCTCCAACGCGTTGATCGTGCAAGCCAGCCCGAGAGATTTGGTCGAAGTCTCGCAACTCATTCGCCGCATCGATACGCCGACCAGCGCCGCGGTCAACGAAATGCGCATCTTTCCGTTGCGCAATTCTTTGGCCGAAGAATTGGCGCCGATTCTCCAAGCCGCGGTGAGCGGCGAAGGGAGCGGCGGCGGAGGCGGGGCAGCGGCGCCGCGCGCCGCGCCGTCCGGGCAAGGAGGGCAGCGCGGGCAACAGGCGCCCGGCGCGCCCGTGCAAACCGGAATTCCGACGACCGAGGGCGGCGGCGCGACCGCCCAGCAAGCCAAGTCGCTGATGCTCCGCCTGATGACCATCGACGCTCAAGGACAGCGCCAGATCAGTTCGGGCATTCTCACCGACGTCCGCATTACGGCCAACCCTCGCTCCAATTCGCTGATCGTCTCGGCCCCGGCCGAGAACATGGAGCTATTGGGGGCTCTGATCCAGCAACTTGATCAGAGCATCCGCGCCCCCGCGCAAATCAAAGTGTTTACCGTGAAAAACGGCGACGCCACCGCCATGACCGACATGCTTGAAGAACTGTTCGGCATCACCCCGTCGACGGGCGGCGGAGGAGGTGGCGGCGGTGGAGGCGGGCCTGCCGGTCCGCAATTCATCCCCGGCGGCGAAGAGGGCGCGCCTCCCCCCTTGCAGTTCTCCGTCGATGCCCGGACCAATAGCATCATCGTCGCCGGCTCGGCCTCCGACTTGCTGGTCGTCGAAGCCATCCTGGGAACCTTGGACGAAAGCAACACGCGCGAACGCGAGAACACGGTCTACCGGCTCAAGAACGCGCCGGCGATCGACGTTGCACTGGCGATCAACGATTTTCTCCGCACCGAGCGGCAATTCCAGCAAACCACGCCGGGCTTGCTCAGCCCGTTCGAGCAGATGGAGCGCGAAGTCGTGGTCGTGCCGGAGATCGTGACCAACAGCTTGATCGTCAGCGCGACGCCACGCTTTTTCGATGAAATCGAGAAAGTTGTCGAACAGCTCGACACCCGGCCGCCGATGGTCATGATCCAGGTGCTGATCGCCGAGGTCTCGCTGCAAGGCACCGACGAGTTCGGCATCGAGGTCGGCTTGCAGAATTCGGTGTTGTTCGACCGCAGCTTGATCGGCCAGTTGACGACGGTCACCAGTTCGACCACGCAGTCGGTGGCCGGCGGCGGTACGATCGCCACTCAAAACACGCCGATCGTCGGCGCCACGCTCACGCCCGGCTTCGATTTCAATAACTCGGGCCTGACGGTCAACGGCACCCCGTTCGGCGTCGGCTTGCCCAACAGCGGCGCCACCAATTCGCTCTCCACCGCCCAGCAGGTCGGCGGCCAGGGCCTGTCGAATTTCGGCATGGGCCGCATTAACAGCGACCTGGGCTACGGCGGGCTGGTGCTCTCGGCCTCCAGCGATGCGGTCAATCTGCTATTGCGTGCGCTGCGCGAGCGCCGCCGCCTGGAAGTGCTCAGCCGCCCGCAGATCATGACTTTGGACAACCAGCCGGCCTACATTCAAGTCGGCCAGTCGGTGCCGCTGTTGCAAAGCACGACGGTGGGCATCGCAGGCTCGATCGCCGGGGTGCAATACCGCAACGTCGGTTTGATCGTGGCGGTCACTCCGCGGATCAGCGTCGACGGCATGGTGGTCATGGAGATCGACGCCGAGAAATCCCAGGTCGGGCCGGCCAGCGAAGGCATTCAGGTTGGCGTGACGCAAAACGGCGCCCCCATCCGCCAGCCGCGGATCGACATCACGCAGGCCCAAACGACGATCAGCGCCATGGACGGCCAGACGGTCGTCTTCGGCGGAATGCTCTCGACCAGCAACCAGATCATTCAGCGCCGCGTGCCGGGCTTGTCCTCGATCCCGATTCTCGGCCGCTTGTTCCGCTACGATTACAGCCAGAACAAGCGCGCCGAATTGCTGATCGTGATGACGCCGCGCGTCATCCGTAGCGGCGGCGACGCCGACGCGGTGAAGCAGCTCGAAGCGTCGCGGATGAGCTGGTGCCTGGCCGACGTCCAAAAGATTCACGGCGAGGCGGGCATGCGCGGCCGCGCCGACCTGTGGGCCGACGACGAAACGTGGACCATCTATCCCGACGCCGATCCGCTCGGCGCCCACCCCAGCGTGGACGGAGAAGCCGTTCCGGCGCCGCAGCCCGGCCAGCCCACGATGGCGCCCGGCGGCGGCGCCCAGCGGCCCGCGACGCCGGCCGCTGCGCCGCGAACGGCCGCTGCGCCGGCCGGCCGCACGGCCTCCGCCGACGCTCGGACGTCCAGGCCCACCGTCCAACCTTTGTCTTCGCGGCCGGCGTCGTCGAGGCCGGCTCAACGGCCCGCGGGCGGCGAACTGCGATTGCGCCCGGCCGCGCAAAACGTTCCGCCGCGAACGCCGAATCGGGTTGTCCCGGCCGAGTATCAAATGCCTCAGTACGGTCCGCGCTATGCGCCGCCGCCCGGTTATGTGGAGCGCGTCAATTACGACGCGCCGGTTCGTGATGGAAGTTATCGACGCTAGGGGAGTCAGGAGATAGGAGTGAGGAGAGGAGTAAAGAATGGCGGGGATCACGGTCTCTGTTCACGATGAATGTCGATGCCTTCCCCGCCTCCCCTATTTCCTATCTCTTGACTCCTAACTCCTAACTCCTCACTCCTGACTCCTCACTCCTAACTACTTCCCGCTCTTGCCGTTGCCGGGAACAACGCCAAGACTTTCGCAAACGCTTAACGTGACGAGCCAACTATGAACCATTCGACCTTCCGAGCCTTGATTCCCGGCTTGCGCTCGCTGCTCTTGCTGCTGCTCGTTTCGCCGGGTTGCGCGGAGTTCAGTCTCCGCGATCGCATGCCTTGGCTGATGGGCAAGACGGGCGAATTCCGACGTCCGATGCGCGTCGTCGCGATCTGGAGCGACACGGTGCTTACCACGGCGGGGCAGCTTCCGACGCGCGGTTTCGGCGCCCGGCTGATGTTCTACGAAGCCAACAAGGAAAAACCGATCAAGGTCGCCGGCACGCTGACGGTATACGCCTTCGACGAACAGGACCGGGCCAAGACCGACGCCAAGCCCGACCGCAAATACGTCTTCACCGCCGACCAGTTCTCCAAGCACTACAGCAAATCGGAACTAGGGCATTCGTACAGCGTCTGGGTTCCCTGGGATTCGATGGGCGGCGAGTCGCGAGAAATCAGCCTGATCGTTCGCTTCGAGCCGCTCGAAGGCGGGGCCGTGGTCAGCGAACAGGTCAAGCAGTTCTTGCCCGGAACCAAGCCGGCCGAGCCGCGAGCCAGCGGCCCCTATGCCAGAGGCGCCGGGCCGTCGCAAAGACCGGAGGCCGTGCAGGTCTCGCCGGTTCAACTCGTCAGTCATCAGGCGCCGGCATTCGAAGGGCCGGCCTCGCAGCCGCCGCAAGAGCAAAAGATGTCGACGACGACGATCGCACTGCCTTTCAACGATCGCGGCCGTCCTCCGGCGGCGCTCGTCAGACCGCGGCCCAATCGTTTGCCAGGGCCGCTAGGGTCTCAGCCGGGAACCAGTGGCGCCGCTATTCCGCCGGCGAACTCGCGGCCGGATCGGGCAAGCTCTCTTCCGGCGTCTCTGCGGGCGGAAGCGTCGCTGGCGGAGCGATCTCCGACGCCGGCTGGTCAGTCGTGGATAGCTCATTACGCACAAAGGAGATCCCGGGCTCTAGGAGAGCCAATTGCTCCGCTAACGCGCGATCGTGGTCCGTTGCGACCGAGCCCCGCAATACGGCCGTCCGTCCCTCCAGTTGGATCTCCACCGACGGCATCTTCAGAACCTTTGCCACCCGCGTTTCCAACTGCCCCGTGAACTGCGGAACCGGCTTGGCCGGCGGCTTGAAGCCGACGTCGAGCATGCCGGCCTTCAATGAATGCGAGTTGCCCTTGCCTTGCGAAGCCCGCCGTCCGCGCGAGGCGGCCGAGGCGGGCTGACGTTGGGCCCCTTGACCGCCCATCGAAAAGCTGCTGAAGCTGCTCATGCCGCTCGACGAAGGATTTTGGCGAGCGTTGCGGTATTGACCGCTGGTGGCATATTGGCCCGCCCCCTGCCCGGCTTGGCTGCGGCCCATCATGCCTCGAAAGCGTTGTTGGAACGGCACGCTCAACTGGCGAGCTCCGAAGAAGCCCTGGGTCTGCCGAGAAGAGATCAAAGGCAGCGGTTGCGCCTGCCCTACGTTGGCGCCGAGCGACTGGACATTGGCGCCGGGAGTACGGCCGCCCGCCCCGCCGCCGCCTCCGCCGCCAAACCCTCCTCCGCCGCCTCCGCCGCCCCCTCCGCCAAAGCCTTGCGCAAGGACGTCGCTGGCGCTCAAGCCGATCGCCAAGCCCGTAAGCAGCGCGCAGAAAACATACTTGGACATGGCTTCGCCTCGCTCGGTTGCAAGCAGCTCTAACTCTCTAAATCAGTAGACGTAATCAACCATCAGGTTACCAAAATCATCGTCGTCCTGCATCATCTTCGAGCAATCTTGCTTTCGCCCAGGACTCGGCCGCCGAGCTTTTGCCCACAACGGCGCGCCGGTGGCAGGGATTGTACCGACTGAGAAAAACAAGCAGACTCTACTGCCGAGCCAAGATTCGCCGGCCCGATCGGGGCGCCTGGCTGCAGGGGGGCCATCTCCGCCGCGGAGCGTCGGAGCTACTAAGTAGCCCCGGCACTCCGTGACGGGGAGTAGCCGCCGATCGCCGCGGGCCCATTCTCCGCCGCGGAGCGTCGGAACTACTGTCAGGACCATCCGCACGAACCTCTGCTTACGCCCCATCCTGCCGCCTGCGTCACGCTGATCTGGTATGCTTGGCACGCCTCGGGTACGATCTGGCCCCATGAAAATCCTCGTCCTGGGGCTCGACTGCGCCGCTCCGGAACTGCTGCTGGGCGACGACCGGCTGACCAACCTGCGCCGCCTGATGGCCGGGGGGTGCTACGGCCGCCTGGAAAGCATCGTGCCGCCGATCACGGTCCCGGCATGGATGTGCCTGGCCACGAGCCGCGATCCCGGTTCGCTGGGCGTCTACGGGTTTCGCAACCGCCTCGATCGCAGCTATCACCGGCTGGGCATCGCTTCTTCGGCATCGATCGCCGCGCCGATGCTGTGGGACCAGATCGGCCTCGAAGGAGGGCGGGCCAATATCGTGGGCGTGCCCCCCAATTTTCCTCCGCGGCCGGTCAACGGCGTTTCGGTCGGCTGCTTTCTGACGCCCGACACGAGCCGCAACGTTTATGCTCATCCGGCCTTCGTGCAGTCTGAGATCGAGCGGTTGATCGGCGCCTATCCGGTCGACGTGGCCGGTTTTCGCACGCACGACAAGCGGCGTTTGCTGGCCGACCTTTACTCGCTCAGCCGCCGCCAATGGACCGTCGTAAGGCATCTGCTGCGCAATACCGAGTGGGACTATTTCCAATTTGTTGAAATCGGTCTCGACCGGCTGCAACACGGATTTTGGAAGTTCCACGATCCCGAGCACCTGTTGCACGAGCCGGGCCATCCGTATCAGCACGCCATTCGCGACTATTACCGCCACCTGGACGACGAGATCGGCCGCACGCTCGATCTGCTCGATGAAGAGACGATCGTGCTCGTGACCTCCGACCACGGCGCGCGGCGGCTGGATGGCGGGTTCTGCATCAACGAGTGGCTGTTGGACGAAGGCCTGCTTGCCTTGCGGAAGTATCCCGAGCAGGTGACGCCGCCGGAACGGCTCGACATCGATTGGTCGCGGACGAAAGTCTGGAGCGAGGGCGGCTACTACGCCCGCATTTTTCTCAATGTCCGCGGCCGCGAACCGGAGGGTTCGATCGCCCCGCAAGACTATGAGGCGCTGCGCGACGAGTTGACGGCGCGGCTCGAAGCCACGGTCGATCCGTCGGGCCGCCCGCTGGGTACGGTGGTCTATCGCCCCGAGGAGATTTATCGCGAGGTGCGCGGAGTGGCGCCCGATCTGATCGTGCATCTGGGCGGCCTGGCTTGGCGGTCGATCGGCAGCGTCGGTCACGGCCGGATTCACGTCCAAGAGAACGACACCGGGCCCGACGACTGCAACCACGCCCAATTCGGCGCCTTCATTTTGAACGCCGCCGCTTGCCCGATGCGCGGCGAGGTTTGTGGCGCGCACCTGCTCGATTTGGCGCCGACCTTGCTTGAGCTTGGGGGTTACGACGTGCCCGGCGGCATGCAAGGCCGCTCGTTTTGCCGTTCGACCCTTGACGGCGAACGCTCGGCGCGTCAGATTTGTCTCGTGGATCGCGCCGTCGGTTGAGCCAGCCGCCGGCCTCGGCATCCGCAGGGTTTTGCTGTTTTTCCGGGCGATTAGCTCAGTTGGCTAGAGCACCAGCTCGACAAGCTGGGGGTCACAGGTTCGAGCCCTGTATCGCCCACTCTTCGTAAGTCCCGCCTGGATCAGGATCTAATCGCCTGTCGGCGGTCGGCAGTGCAGCCCGGAGGCCGCCTGCTTAAACGGTACGTGTACCGTTTTTGTGGACGCCTCCAGGAACTGTACCATGCCAGCTAAGAAATCCCCGCCCAAGTATCGGCTGCACAAGGCCCGCAACAGTGCCGTCGTCACGATCGACGGCCGCAATCACTATCTGGGGCCTTACGGCTCGCCCAAGAGCCACGAACTGTACGCTCGCCTCATCGCCCAGCGGCAAAACGCTCTCGACCTCCGGCCGCAAGCCCTCCCGCGTCACGACGACCAGCTCACGATCGCCGAACTCAGCGTCGCCTATTGGCGGTTCGCCAACGGCTACTATCGAAAAGAGGGCGAGCCGACCGG
Organism: Pirellulales bacterium; assembly: GCA_035606815.1. Taxonomy (GTDB): domain Bacteria; phylum Planctomycetota; class Planctomycetia; order Pirellulales; family JAICIG01; genus JAICIG01. The sequence goes on along the minus strand of DATNEC010000017.1, from coordinate 162 downwards.
CGAACTCACGGTCGTGAAGCCGGCCTTGCGAGCCCTCAACCGCTTATATGCCTCCTCGCGAGTCGTTGATTTCGGCCCGCTGGCTTTGCAGGCCCTGCAACAACATTTGATCGCGGCCGACCTGGCCCGAACCTACATCAACGGTCAGGTCCGTCGCATCAA
>DATNEC010000015.1:0-11912 GCA_035606815.1 Pirellulales bacterium | reverse complement strand
TACACTTAAAGCTCACTTCTTTCACGCACGAGCGAGGAGAGTCCCATGTCGGCATCGGGATGCGTGGACTGGCCAAGGACGCGGCTATTCGAAGCCGTTGCCATGCTAGCGGTCTTCGCGGCGCTGGCTGCCGGCGCCGAGGCGCCGAGCTTCGCGGCCGAGGCGACGAAGACGGCGCCGCCGGCGCCCGATTTGGATTCCTGGGCGCTCGCCGCGCGCATCGACGCCGTGCTTGGCGCCGGTTGGGAAGCCGAACACGTCGTACCGGCGCCGCCGACAGACGACGCCGAGTTCCTGCGCCGCGCGAGCCTGGACATCATCGGCAAAATTCCGGCCGTCTCCGAGGTCCGCGCGTTTCTCAGCGACAAGGCGCCCGACAAGCGCCGGCGGCTGGTCGAAAGCCTGCTGGCGCGCGGCGGCTATGCCAACCACTTCGCCAATGCCTGGCGCGAGCTGCTGCTGCCCGGCGCCAACACCAGTCCCGAGACGCGCGCCTTGGCGCCGCCGCTGGAGGCTTGGCTGCGGTTGCGGTTCGCGGAAGAGACGCCCTACGATCGCCTTGTATCAGAGCTATTGACGCCCGCTTCGATGGCCGCGGCGCAGCCAGGCGTCGCTCAGCCCGTCGCCGCCGCGCCGAGTCCGCTGGCCTTTTTCCAAGCGAACGAGTACAAGCCCGAGAACTTGGCGGCCAACACATCGCGGATCTTTCTGGGCACGCAGGTGCAATGCGCGCAGTGCCACGATCATCCGTTCGCGCGCTGGAAGCAGCGGGAATTCTGGTCGCTGGCCGCTTTCTTCAGCGGTTCGAGCATCGTGGCCCAGGCGCAGCCGCCCGCTGATCTCGGCGACGCCGATCCGAATGCCGACGCGCCGCCGCCGCAAGGCGAGCTTGTCGAAGCTTCCCTGGTCAGCAGTGCCGACGGCAAGCTGGCCATCAAGATTCCGGGCCTCGATGCGATCGCCGAAGCGCGGTTCCTCGACGGCTCGACGCCGAAACTTCGAGCGGGCGAAGATCCGCGGCTGCCGCTCACCCGCTGGCTGACCAGTCGCGACAATCCCTACTTCGCCCGGGCCTTGGTCAATCGGCTGTGGGAGCATTTCCTCGGCCGCGGCTTCGTCGATCCGGTGGACGATCTCGATGAAGCGAACCCGCCCAGCCATCCCGAGTTGTTCGACGAAGTCGCTCGGCAATTCGCCTACCACGATTACGACGTCAAGTATTTGATCCGGGCGATCACCGCCACGCGGGCCTATCAACTTTCTTCGCAGGTCGCCGGCGGCGGGGGCCAGGACGAGTCGCGACTGTTCGCCCGCATGCCGCTGAGGAGGTTGACCCCGGAACAACTCTACGACAGCCTGGTGCAAGCCACCGGCTTCCGCGACGCGGCCAGTCAGGCGCAGGCCAACGTGCTGCAAGTCGACGACACTGCGCAGGCCCGGCTCAAGTCTCTGTTCGCCGACCAAAGCTCGCGGCGCAGCGAGTCGCAGACTTCGATCTTGCAGGCCCTGTCGCTGATGAATGGCGGCTTGGTGGCCGACGCGACCAGCCTGGAGCGCAGCCAGCTTTTGTCGGCCGTGGCCGAAATGCCGTTTTTGGATTCGGCCGCACGGATCGAAACGTTGTTTCTCGCCGCCTTCGGGCGGTTTCCCGCCGAAGACGAACAGGCTCGCATGCTCGCCTACCTCGCCGATCGCGGCAAGACGATCGGCGAGCAGCGGGCCTTGGCCGATATTTTTTGGGCCTTGCTGAATAGCGCGGAGTTCATACTGAATCACTAGCGGAACGCCTTGGAAGCGCGAAGCGGGAAACTAAATCAAAGGTATTAAAAGGGGATAAGGAGATGCGGAGGAGATAAGGAGATGAGATTTGAAATCATGATCTCACGCTTTATCCCCCCATCTCCTCCGTATCCCCTTATCTCCTTCAAAAATTCGAACCGGCCCAAGGAACTTAACCATGCGCAAGCCGCCGTTTACTTTTGATCGCCGTTCGCTTTCCCGCCGCCAATGGCTGCAATTGTCATCGGCTGGCTTGATGGCAGGCTCTATGTCGCCCTGGTTCAAGGCCCTGGCCGACGATGCGGCCCCGAAGATTCCCCGCGGGCGCTCGTGCATCCTGTTGTGGATGAGCGGCGGCCCGAGCCAGATGGACACCTTCGATTTGAAGCCCGGCCATCCCAACGGCGGCCAGTTCAAAGAGATCGACACGGCCGCCCGGGGTTTGAAAATCTCGGAGCACCTGCCGCTGCTGGCCAAGCACGGCAAGCGGTTGGCGGTGATCCGCTCGCTGAGCACCAAGGAAGGCGACCACAGCCGCGCCACCTACCTAATGCGCAACGGTTATTTGCCCCAGGGGCCGATCCGCTATCCGACGCTCGGTTCGCTGGTGGCCAAGGAACTCGGCCGGCCCGAGGCCGAGTTGCCGAACTTCGTCAGCATCGCTCCCTATCGTTTCTTCAGCCCGGCGGCGTATAGCTCCGGCTTTTTGGGTTCACAGTACGATCCGCTGTTGGTCGGCGACGGCCTGCCCGCGGGCGGACAGGGAGAGCAGGCTTACGATCTCAAGGTGGCCGATCTCGAACCGCCCGCGTCGGTCGATGCGGCGACGGTCGATGCCCGCTTGAACCTGCTCGGCTCGCTCAACGAGCGGTTTATTAGCCAGCATGCCGTGGCTTCGGCCGTCGGGCACCGCATCGCCTACGAACGGGCCGTGCGGCTGATGCGCAGCGAAGCCGGCCAGGCGTTCGACTTGGAGAAAGAGCCCGCCAAGGTGCGCGACGCTTACGGCCGCAACCGCTTCGGCCAGGGTTGTCTGCTGGCGCGGCGCTTGGTCGAGCGCGGCGTGCCGTTCATCGAAGTCACGCTGGCCGGCGTCGACGGCAACCAGGGCCTCGGTTGGGATACCCACGCCGACAACTTCGCCGGAGTGAAGCGGTTGTCCGAAACGCTCGACCCGGCCTGGGCGACGTTGATGAGCGAGTTGGAAGAACGCGGGTTGCTCGACACGACCACGATCGTCTGGATGGGCGAATTCGGCCGCACGCCGAAGATCAACCCCAACGGCGGCCGCGACCATTTCCCGAACGCCTGGAGCGCGGTGCTGGCCGGCGGCGGCGTGCGCGGCGGGCAGGCCATCGGCAAGACCAGCCCCGACGGCATGACGGTCGAGGACCGCCCGGCGCCCGTCTCCGATCTACTGGCCACGATCTGCGGCGCGCTGGCGATCGACATCAGCCATCAGAACATTTCCAACGTCGGCCGGCCGATTCGCGTCGTCGATCCGAAGGCCGAGGCGATGAAGGAAGCGCTGGCCTAGGGCCGGTTTCTGGTTCCAAGTTTCAAATTCCAGGTTTAAGGTTGGCGCCGCGGTGAGAAAGTGCGCGACGAGTAACTTGGCGGGTTGGATGCGCCGCACGATCGTGGCGGCCGGGGTCGGCTGCGCGGCGCTGTGCGGCTTGAGCCGAGCGGCCGAGCCGGATGTGGCCGCCGTCGCGAAAGAGGCGGCGGCGGAAGAAAACAATCCGGCGGACGAAAACTCGCAAGATGACGATGCGCAAGATTTGCTGTTTCTGGGGCCCTTGCGGCCGGTGATGATTCGCTTGCACGTGAACGTCAATCAGCGGCCGTTTCGGCAAGCTTGGCGGGGCAATATCGAAAAGCTGTTCAGGACCGCCGACGTGAACGGCGACCGCGCGATCGATATGATCGAGCCGCCGGCGCCCACGGATGGCAAGCAGCTGGCGAAACCGGCCGAAATCGATTCGCTGGCGAACCACGCCGCCGCGTACCTGGGGAAGGAAGCGACGCAGGCGAAAAACGCGCTGCGTCAATTGGCGGGCGAACAGGGGGGCCGGCTGAGCCAATCGGCCCTCGTCGAATTCTTCGCGCGCGTCGCGCCGCCGCTGACGGTGGCGGCGAACAACGGTAATTTGTCGCGCGCCCGCTCGGGCCTGGCGCCGGCGCCGGCCTTGTTTCCGCTGCTGGACGCCAACGGCGATCAGCAGTTGACCGCCGACGAACTGGCCGCCGCCGAGTTGCGATTGGCCAACCGCGATTTCAACGAAGATGAGGTACTCTCGCCCCGCGAGTTGATGGTCGCTCCCGACGCTTCGCTGGCCGCGGCGGCCGCCCCGGCCGAGGCTTCGGCGCCGTCGATTCTGCCCGGCGCCGCGCCCGTGTATTTGCTCAACCCCGACGTCGATCGCAAGCTGGCTTGCGAATTGATCGCCAGCCGCTACGACCGCGACGGCGACGGCCGAGCATCGTTTGGCGTCGCCGGAGCGGGCGAGATCCAGTTGAGCGATGCGCAGCGCGCGCGGGCCAAGCTGGGGGGAGAAGGCGTGCTGGACCAGGCGGCGACGACGGCCTTGTTCTTGCAACAGCCCGACCTTGAATTGTCGGTCTCGATCGGCAGCGTCTCGGTCCAGGAGCGCCTGGCGACGCTCCGCAAGCGGCGCACGCCGCGCGCCGAGGCCGAGCCGGCCGACGTGCTGCCGCGCGTGAAATTCCACCGTGGGGAAAAATTCGAACTGTATTTCGGCGACGCCGTGATCGACTTGTACCGCAACAACCGCGATCCGTCCCAGAACAACGCCGACGGCCCGCGCGTGCAAAACTTCGACGCCGACAACAACGGCTATCTCGACGCCAACGAACTGGCGGGCAATCCGGAGTTGGCGGCGGCCTTCGCGGCGATTGACGTCGACGGCGACGGCAAGATCTTCGGCGCCGAGTTCAACGCCTACTCCGACCGCCAGGCCCGCGCCGCTGCGAGCCGCTTGCTGCTGGAGGTGGCCGACGGCGGGCAGCAGTTGCTGCACGTGCTGGACTCGGACCCCGATAGCGTGCTCAGCGTGCGCGAATTGCGCGGCGCCGCCGCGGCGCTCGAAAAAAGCGACGTCAACCGCGACGGCCGGCTGGCCGGCAACGAGATTCCGCAGCGGCTGGCCCTGGAGCTGTCGCGCAACACGACGGCCGGCGCCCAAGCCGCCAATCAGCGCATGCCGAAGGACGAGTCGGAGCGCGGCGAGGCGGCGCCCGCCGGGCCCGCGTGGTTCCAAAAGCTCGACCGCAATCGCGACGGCGACGTCAGTCGCCGCGAGTTCGTCGGGCCGGCCGAGATCTTCGACCGTCTCGACGCCGATCGCGACGGCTTGATCGATTCCCGCGAGGCCGAGCGGGCGGCGCCCGCACAATCCAAGTGATCCTTTCGGAGCAATGGGCGATGAACGGCCACAAGAGGATGAAGTCGGCATGGCTTCCCATCGCGAGCATGGTCGTCGCGGCGTGCCTGGCCGCATGCCTGACGCCGCCGCGGACCTTCGGCGACGACGACAAGCCCGCCGCCGCCGAGGAGGGCGGCGATTCCTGCGCAGAATTATTCGGGCTGATGTACTGGACGCACCGCGACGAAGGCGTCTTTCGGGCCTGTCGCGACGGCAGCCAGGTCGTGCTGCTCGCGTCGATAAAAAATGTCGATGGATTGGTCGTCGACCCGCAGGGCGGAAAAATCTACTTCACCATTTCGGGTCATCCCGACGCCAATGCCGATAAGCTAGTGCGGGCGAACCTCGACGGCTCCGGCGTCGAGGAGCTGGCGCAAGGATTGAACTTTACCGGCGATCTGGCGCTCGACGCGCAGGCGAAGAAGCTCTACATTTCCAGCGTCGGCGACGGCGTCATCATGCAGTGCAATCTCGACGGCTCCCAGCGCAAGGAATGGCTCGCGGGCCTCGGTTCGGTCGACGAGATGGCGTTCGACGCCGAAGCGCGCCAGCTCTATTGGGTCCAAGGCGTCGCGATCAAGCGGGCGAACGTCGACGACGGTCGCGTGGAAGACGTGGTGACGCTCAACGCCGCCGGCATGGGAATCGCGCTCGATCCCGAGAACAAGCGCCTATTTTACGCCACGCGCGACAACGGAACGGTCCACAGCGTCCGACTGGACGTCACGGAGAACCGATCGATCGTAAGCGGCCTGACCGGCGCCGACGGCCTGGCGTACGACCCGTACAGCCGCAAGCTCTACTGGACCGAACCGAGGAAGATTTGCCAGGCGAACGACGACGGCGCCGATATCGAAACTCTCGTGCCCGACAAGTGCCACCGCTTCGGTTCCATCGTCGTTCTGCCTCCCAAGGCGCCGTAGCTTCGACGGCGCCCTGACGAATGGTAAATCACTGGCGAGAACAATCCCTCGGGAGAACGATTCCATGAACGTTAGCGGCTGGATGAGCGTTTCGCGGCGCAGTAAACGGTCCTGCCTGACTGCGGGACTGGTGGCATCGCTGATCGCTTGGCTGACGTTGGAACCGCGCCTGACCGCCGACGAACCGAAGGCGGCCGAAAAGGCCGACGAATCCTGCGGCGATCTGTTGGGGCTGATGTATTGGACAAAGTACGACGAGGGCGTGTATCGCGCCTGCCGCGACGGCAGCGAGGTCAAACTGCTCGTGGCGATGAAGGGCGCCGACGGGCTGGCGATCGACGAGCAAGCCGGCAAACTCTACTTTACCGTGTCCGCCGCGCCGATGGCCAACGCCGACTCGGCCTGCCGCGCCAATCTCGACGGATCGGGCGTCGAGGAACTGATCAAGGGCCTGAACTACACGGGCGATTTGCAGATCGACGCGAAAGCCGGCAAGCTCTACGTGTCGTGCATGGGCGACGGCAAGATCATCGAGGCCAAGCTCGACGGCTCCGAGCAAAAAGATCTGATCGTCGGCCTCGGCAACCCCGACGAAATGACGATCGACCGAGTCCATCGCAAGCTGTACTGGGTCCGCGGCGGCATGATCCAGCGCGCCGATCTCGACGGTGCGAACGTGGAAGACGTCGTTCCCATCCAAGCGATGTCGATGGGGCTGGCCGTGGACCCGGACGACAAACGGCTGTACTACGTCGTGACGGGCGCCGGCGCGATCCGCCGCATCAAGCTCGATGGCACGAGCGACGAACAAATCCTAGACGGCCATCTCGACATGGACGGCCTGGCGCTCGACTCCGGCAACCGCAAGCTGTACTGGACGGAGCAAGCGAAGATTTGCCAGTCGAACCTCGACGGCTCGCTGGTCGAAACGCTCGTGCCCGACAAGACGTGGAAGTACGGCTCGATCGTCATCTTGCCGCCGAAGAACTCGCCTTGAGACTCGAGCTGCTCTCCTCCCCACGCTCCCGCGCGGGAGCGCCCGCGGACGCCCTAAGTTCGCGGCGTTGTGATCTCGTCGCCTCGCAAAGAGAGAGGTAGCCTGGGCAATCGCGCGTCCGAAAGCGCGAGCGCCAGGCCCGCCCAAGCGCTCAGCCCGCGCGGCGTGAATCCCAACGAGCGAGCCGCCGCGTCGCCGAACAGGCACTCAACCGCGACCCGCCGGCCGCGGGCCTCCAGGCTCCCGGCGATGACTTCGCGCGTGTACGCCAGATCGTCGGCGTCCAAGGCCGGCTGCGTGCAACCGGCTTGCGCCAAAACGCGGCCTTCCTGCCGCAGCATTTCGCCGAGCGTGTTGGCCACGCCGTGCTCGGCGACGTATGCGGCGCGATAGATGGTCGAAAGCGCCGCCTCGCGCACCGTGCTCGCGGCGGCGGCTTCACTGCTCCAAAGAACGCCCGATAGCCAGCCGCGCTTGAGCGTCGCCTCGGGCGCAGACCGCAGATCGAATTCATAGGCGTAGCGGTTCGTCCAGCCGCCTTGGGCGTCGTCGGCGACGACCAGGCCCAGCTTGAACTCGCCCGGCGCGTCGGCCAGTTTTACCGAGGCTTCGTCGACAGCCCGTGCGGCGATCGTCTCGGCGTCGATCGCCGCCAGCGCGTCGAGCAAGGCGCCGACGTGCTCGCGGCCCATCGGGTTCATGATCACCAGCGGCGGCAGCCGCACGTCGTCGCGGCGCTCGTTGAGCATCACCCGGAGGTACTCTTGGAAACGGCCGCGGCCTCGCGGAAGTAAGTGCAGATCGTGTTGCACTTGCAGCAGGGGAACGAATTCGATTTTCATTGCGCATGTGCCGACATGCCCCACGCCAGGACGATCCATCGGCGACGCAGGTTCGCGCTAGGCGCAAAAAATGCGCGGCGAATCGCCGGCGGCGCTCGTTTGGCTCGCCGCCGGCTTGGCCGCGGCCGGCGCACCATACAGCCGTTCGCGATAGAGAATCAATCCGTGGACGGCATGGTACAAACCGCCGCATTCCAGATCCTCGTCCACCGTGGCGTCGAGCAGATCGCACAAGAACAGCGCGGCGCGGCGCATCCAAGGCGCCTTCAATTCTTCATCGGGCAGCGCCAGCACGAGAAACTCGAACGTGTGGCCGGTCGTGTTGATCCGCAGCGCGATGTCGGGCGAACTGCCGGAGCGCGCGAAGAAACTGGTTGAAAAGCCGCCGTCGGGCTGCTGAAACTCGTTCGCCTTGGCGATCGAGTCGAGCACCGTATTGTAGCCGGCCTGCCAACCGGCCGGGGCTTTAACTTCGTCGAGCTGACGTTTGACCGCTTCGCCCCCTTCGCCAATGTAGCGATTCAGCGCGCAGGTGATGCCGTACAAGCGATGCGAACCGCCGCACGCGCTGCCGTTCAAATCCTGCGCCGCCTCCATGCCCACCAGCCGCTCGATCGTCCACTCCTGCCCGTCGCGCGCGGTCCACTTGGCGTCGAGCGGCAGATACTTGCTGAACGCCATCAGCGTCCAGGTCGCCTCCATCCCTTCGTGAACGTCCCACTGGGCCTGCGTCACCAGGTCCGAGACCTTGAACGTCTCGTCCTTGACTTTGATCTCGTCGTCGAGCCCCATGCCGCATTGCGAGAGGTAGCCGAGCCACTGATCGTCGTGCCCTTCGCCGCTCTTGCTGCCCGGTTCCTCGACGTCTTTCAGCCCCTTCTCGCCGGGGACCAGTTCCCAGCCCTTCAACTTGGCGCCGCCCAGCAGCCAGGGCAAGGCCGGCTCGACCTTGCCGTTGTCGTTGATCTGCAACTCGCGACCGAAGCACAGAATGCCATGCACGATTTGCCAGGCGTTGTTGACCTGCGGGCTCATCACGCGGCCGCGGGCCGCGGAGATCGCCTCGTCGATCCGCTCGCGCAGCTCGTCGTCGCCGGCCCCTCCGGTTGTCGCGGACTGCTCGGATGTCGCGGCCTGGTTTTGACCGTCGGCCGAGGCAAGCTGATCGAGGCGCCCCGTGGCGTCGCCCGGCGAATTCGAACAGCCTGCGGCGGCCAACAACAGGGCAAACAGAAACGCCGGCCAGCCGCCAAGGGCGGACCGCAATCGGCGACGAACACCATATTTCAACATTCTTAGACCCGTCGCGGCAAGGCTTCCGGCCGCTCGCTCGGCAATCCGTTGAGGCGGGCCAAACGAGGCTGGAACGAGGTTGGATTGTTCCGAGCGAGAGCTTCGGCAGGGTTGCAGTGATTTTGTCGCGGCTGTCTTGCCATCTGCCAGCCGTCCGCCAGCGCTCGCTTGTTGTGAACATACCACGGAAACAATCCGCCTTCCAGGCGTTTAGGGAATTTGCGACGCTCAGGTAATCTGCGAATGCTCTTCCGCCGATGAGAGTCAAAATCCATTCGACCACTCGCAGGAACCCCGCGTGAACGATCGACGACGACTGTTGACGCTGTCGGTGCTGATTCTGACGATCGTGTCCCTGGCCGCAATGGCGGTCACCGCCTGGCAATTGTCGCCGGCCCCGACGGCCGAGCGCCCATTTCCTCGCGAGTTGCAATTCGCGCTGGGCAGCACGGCGATCATGATTTTCGCCGGAGCGACCCTGCTCTTGCGCGTCGCCCAGCCGTTGTTGCGGCGGTTGGAGGAGAGCGAAGCACAAACGCGGGCGATTATCGAAACGGCGGTCGACGGCATTATCACGTTCGACGCCGCCGGCGCGGTGCGAGCCTGCAACCCGGCCTGCGAGCGGCTGTTCGGCCTGCCGTCCGCCGCGTTGGTCGGCCGCCCTATCGAGGCGGTCATCGAGCCTTCGCCGTTGGCGATGCTGCTGGCCAGCGACCTCCGGTCGCGCGGAGAAGCGGGCGCGAGCGGCGAATTGCAAGCGGTCGGGCGCCGGGCCGATGGGACGTCGTTTCCCTTGGAGCTGTCGATCGGCGAGCACCATCAAGACGAGCGGCCCTGCTTTACGGCGATCGTGCGCGACATCACCGATCGCAAGCGGGCCGAGGAGCAAACCCGCGTCCACGTCGAGCGCCTGCAGGAAGCGACGGCCGGCCTGGAAGCCAAGGCCGCGGAACTGGCCAAGGCCAACCAGGAACTCGACGATTTCACCTACGTCGCCTCGCACGACCTCAAGGAGCCGCTTCGCGGGATCAGTTCGTATTGCGGCATCCTGCTGGAAGAATATCAGGATCGGCTCGACGATGACGGCCGCCGCATGATGAGTACGCTGGTCGTACTCTGCCAGCGGCTCGATCAATTGATCGACGACCTGTTGACCTATTCGCGTCTGGGCCGCGCGCCCGAACTGGCGGCGGTCGATCTGGATGAAGTCCTCGATCGGACCCTGGAAACCTTGGGACCGGCCATCGACGGCCGCGGCGGAGTCGTGCGGCGCTTGGGCCGGCTGCCGGCCGTGATGGCCGACGCCACGACGATCGGCCTGGTCTTGCAAAACCTGATCTCCAACGGGCTGAAGTTCAACGACCACGACCGACCCGAGGTCGACATCGGCATCCTTGAAAGCGGGGGCCTTGAAGGCGACGGTCTTGAAAGCGGCGGCCTCGGCGGCGAACCGCTGACGATTTACGTGCGCGACAACGGCATTGGCATCGAGCCGCGGCATCACGAGGCGGTGTTCGCCATGTTCCGCCGCTTGCATGGCCGGCAGAAATACGAAGGGACCGGCGCGGGGCTGTCGATCGTGCGCAAGATCGTCGAGGCCCACGGCGGACGAGTCTGGGTCGAATCGGCGCCGGGCCGCGGATCGACCTTCTCGTTCACGCTTTCGCCGGCCCCCGGCGCCGTCCATCGCAGCGCCGACTGCGAAACCTGCGGCGCCGTCCCCGCCGGGGTGGAAATGCGCGGCATGCACGGCGCGATTTCGGGGCCGACCTGGCAAATGGCCGCCTGGGCGGCCGAACGAGGTTGATTTGAACGGGCCCTCCCGCATGGCGACGCGAACGCAATTTCCGCCTCACGACGCGGCCTCGCAGACCGGGCCGCTGCGCGTGCTGCTGGTCGACGACAACCTCGCCGATCGCGTCCACCTGGCTTGGCTCTTGCGGCGAGGACTGGGGGACCAGCTCGAAATTCTCGAAGCCGAAGACGGCGCCGGCGCCCTCGAATTGCTGCGCCGCGGGCCGGTCGACCTGATGCTGATCGATTATCTGCTCCCCGACATGAACGGCCTCGACGTGCTCGACCGCCTGGCGGAGCTGCATTGCGACACGGCGACCATCTTTCTCACCGGGCAAGGCAGCGAAAAAGTGGCCGCCGAGGCCATCAAGCGCGGCGCGCACGATTATTGCGTCAAACGCGACCTGGCCTGGGACAAGCTGGAGCGCACGGTGTCGCAGTCGCTGCGGACGGTCCGCTTGCAACGCCGCAACGCGGAAATCGATCAGCAATTGCGGCGCACGCACCTGGAGCTCGACCACTTCGTCCGCGCGCTGTCGCACGACATGAGCGCCAACTTCATGCTGCTCGATAGCTCGTTCCGGCAGTTGCGCCGCTCCTGCGAGCCGTCGCCCTTGGCCGGCATGCTCGACGGTTTGTCGCACGTCGAAGCCTGTTTGCGCGAGTCGAAGCGGTTTGTCGACGACCTGGTGACGCTGGCCAAGACGGGCAGCATCGAGATGGAGCCGGCCCGCGTCGAGCTGGCCCCGCTGGTCGACGACGTGCTGTTCGAGCAGGCCGAACTGCTCGACGAGCGCGGCGTTCGCGTGAAGGTGGCCGCCGGATTGCCGGCGGTGTG
>DATNEC010000002.1:0-4762 GCA_035606815.1 Pirellulales bacterium | reverse complement strand
TCATGCCGAGCGAGAATTGAAAGCTGTTCATGTCCGTAAGCCTAGCGGCCTCTGGTCAGAAAAAGCAACGCGAGCGGGCGAACTAGGCGTCTGGGGGCTGGCGTTTACTGAAATGTTCGTCCCAAATCAGCAGAGCTTGGCAGATCGCGATCGATACCAAGAAGATGCCGGTAAATAGCGACGGAAAAGCAAAAAGCAAAGCGACCGCAGTCATCGCCGTAAAAATGGCTTCCAGCCCGAATTGAAAAGGCGGCTTCTCCATGCCATCAGCCTAGTGCCTTGCGGCAGATGGGGGCAAGGGAATTTGGCGGGCGAGCCTCTGGCTAATGCAATTGCGTGCCGCTCTAATCGGTTTGCCCTAATTCAAACCGCCTCGGGAGCAGCAAGAGCATGGCGAACAAATCCGACGACAACGGCCCCGAAGTCTTAAAAACAACATTCCCCCAAGCTTCGCCGACTGGATGGGCGGGCGCCGCAATCTGCCCCCGCGCGGCGTGAGCGTCCCGCCGAAAGCGGCGTAAGGCGATGCGCTCAAAGCCAGCCCAGCGCCCTCAGATCGTCCCGTGGTTCGTCGAAGCTGCAACTGCCAAAGGAAACCAGCGAGCGCAGCCGCGCGGCGCCGATTTGCTCGGCGCTCGCCGTCAATTCGTTCCATTGCAAGGCGTCGCCGGCGAACTGGAAATCGCCCGCTCGTTGGTCGTCCAGGATCGATTGCACGGCGATTTCCGGCAAACGATGAATGCCGGCCAGCGCCGCGGCGGCCAGCACGTTGACGAAGCCGTGCATCGACGTTCCGATCTCCGGATCGTAACGCGGCAGCGGATGGTGCAACCCGGCTGTGGCTTTCCAGAAGACGCCGCGGTCTCGAAGCGCGCAGATCGCCTGCGCCAACTCGGCCGAAGACGAAAACGCTTGCGGCGTTACGCCGCCGGTGCGCAGCTTGAATGCGATTGTTCCTTGGCTGGCCGCTTGTCCGGCCTGCCAGTCGGCCAGGGCGTGTACAATGCCTCGCACCACCCGCGGCCGCGTTTCCGTATCGGCCGCGGGCGGTTCGACGAAGACCTGGATTCCGAGCATTTGGAGCTCGGCCAAGTCGTCCAATAGCGGGCCGAGCCGTCGAGACGGTCCGTCGCCGCTCGAACCGACGACCGTGTCATCCGGCAACCGGACCTCGATGACATCGACCTTAAGCCGGCCGCCGATGGCGCGAACGATCGCCAATTCATCGCGAAGGTTTTCGCGCCATGTTTCTTGCGTCGCTCCGCCGCGCAACACGGCGGCAACCCGGCTAACGACCGCTTGGCCCGCGGGAACGTTTTGATGGGAACGCCGATGGTTTTCGACGAGCGGCGCCAGTTCGTGCAATCGCGATGCGGGGCACACGAAACGGCCGAGCATCCAGGCTTCCGGCGCGGCGCCGTAAGCGAAATAATTCCGCGCGCTTTGTTCCAAGTCCAGCGATGCCGGCGGAAACATGCCGGCGTAGTCGATCGCACCGGCCAGCAGCGCCTGCAAGCTGGGCGTCATCGGTCGTGGGACTCCTCTCCTACGTCGGTTCCGCGGCCGCGAGCCATGACCGCGCGTAGGTCGAATCTTCGAACTCCACCGCGTCGCGCGATACGTGCAACGGGCGGAAGGTGTCGAGCATCACGGCCAACTCATCGGTCCGCTGCTTACCTAAAGCGGCCTCGACGCGGCCCGGTTGCGGGCCATGCGGCAGGCCGCCGGGGTGCAGCGTCAGCGAGCCGTATTCGATCCCCTTGCGGCTCATGAATTCGGCGTTGGCGTAATACAATACCTCGTCGCTGGCCACATTCGAGTGGTTGTAAGGCACGGGCACGGCGTCGGGGTGGAAATCGAACAGCCGCGGCACGAACGAACAGACGACGAAGTTGTCTCCCTCGAACGTCTGATGCACCGGCGGAGGCTGATGCAAGCTGCCGACAATCGGTTCGAAGTCGTGGATCGACAAGGCCCACGGATAGTAGTAGCCGTCCCAACCGACCACGTCGAACGGATGATGATCGAGCGTGACTTCGGTCAGGGCGTTGTTCTGCTTGATGACCAGGCGAAATTCCCCCCGCTCGTCGTGCAGCGGCAGTTCGCTCGGCCGGCGAATGTCGCGCTCGCAGTAGGGGCTATGCTCGACGAACTGGCCGCGCTCATTGGTATATCGCTTCGGGGGCCGCACCGCGCCGGCGCTTTCGATCACTAGAAAGCGAGTCGCCTCCTCGCCCAGGCGATAGCGGTGCAGAATGCCGCGCGGCACGACCAAATAGTCGCCGGCCCGGTAAGCCAGTTCGCCCATTTGCGATTCGAGCACGCCGCTGCCTTCGCTGACGTAAACCAGTTCGTCGCCCTCGGCGTTGCGGTAGAACGCCTGATCGGAGCGAGTCGGTTGGACGAACGACAAGGCGACGTCGCGATTGTACAGCACCGGCGTGCGGCCCAGCGTCGAGCTGTTCGCCGCGCGCACGTGCGTCAGCCGAAAGTGCCGCATTCTGAGCGCGGCTTCGGGATCGGCCTGCCAGGCGACTTGCTTGATGAGTTGGCTCGACGTCACGCTCGTCGGCGGCCGCACGTGGTAGAGCAGCGTCGCGGGCCCCGAGAAGCCGCGGCTGCCCATTAGATGTTCGTGATACAGGGCGCCCGACGGCTGCCGGAACACCGTATGTCGCTTCCGCGGAATCTCGCCCAGTCGGTGATAGAACGGCATCCGCGGCCTCCTGGGAAGGGATGATTTTCTTTGAAGGAGATAAGGGGATGCGGAGGAGATATGGGGATGAAACAAGAATTGTGATTTCAAGAAATCAAGAATTCTTATCTCCTCATCTCCTCCGTATCCCCTTATCCCCTTTCAAAAACGGTGACTTCGATTTGCATTTTGATATCCGATTCCGACGATCGGAATCACAGAATCACATTCACAAATTTCCCCGTTCCGCCTGGTCGCGTTCGATGGCCTCGAACAGGGCCTTGAAGTTGCCCTTGCCGAAGCCCTCGCAACCTTCGCGCTGAATGATCTCGTAAAACAGCGTGGGCCGATCTTCGACCGGCTTGGTGAAGATCTGCAAAAGATAACCCTTCTCGTCGCGGTCCACCAGAATTTTCAGCTTGCGAATGGTCTCGCGGTCGGCGTCGATCTCGCCGACGCGATCCCAAAGCCGGTCGTAGTAGGCGTCGGGCGCCGGCAAAAATTCGACGCCATTGTCCTGCATCACCGAAACCGTGTGGACGATGTCGCGGGTCGAAAGTGCGATGTGCTGCACTCCCGCCCCGACATTGTATTCCAGGTATTCTTGAATTTGGCTTTTGCGTTTTCCGGCGGCCGGCTCGTTGATTGGAAACTTGATCCGCGCGTGCGGATCGGCCATGACTTTGCTCCGCAGGGCCGAGAACTCGGTGGAGATGTCCTTGTCGTCGAAGCTCATGAACTGGTGGAAACCGAGCACCTTGTCGTAGTAGGCCCCCCAATCGTTCATTCGCCCGTCTTCGACGTTGCCGACGATATGGTCGATCCGCTGGAGGCCCATGCCAGGCGCCGGCCGCCGGCGGACCTCGTAGCCGGGCAAGAAGGGGCCGTTGTAGTCGGCGATCGAGATCAACGAATGCAGCGTGTCGCCGTAGGCGCGAATCTTCGCGCGGCGCACCCGGCCCGACGCATCGGCGCGGTCGTACGGTTCGAGCGCCACGTGAGCGCCGCGCGCAACCGCCGTCTGAAAGCAGGCGTCGACATCGTCGACCAAAAACGCGATATCGAGCACCCCGTCGCCATGCCGGCGGAGATGGTCGGCCATCGGGTCGTCGGGCTTGAGCGGCGTGCTCAGCACGAGCCGAATGCTGCCCTGGTAGAGCACGTAGGAGGCCTGATCGCGAACGCCCGTTTCCGGACCGGCATAGGCCAACTGCGAGAACCCGAAGGCGTGGCGATAGTAGTACGCGGCCTGCTTGGCGTTGCCCACCAGCAACTCGACGTGGTGGATCGCCTTGAGCGGCAAAGGACCGTCGGACATGATGCCTCCCTTCTCGTAGCGTAAGCGTCCTCGCTTGCGCCAGTGCTGACGTCGCCCCCCGTCCGGTGCGATTCCGTCTGCTGCATTTTACGGCTTGATTTCTCGTTTAGGCAAGAAAAGCCCTCCCGCGGCCGGTGGGCATGGCCCATGCTCCTTAGGGAATGTAGTCCATACCCCTTACGGAATGTGGCCCGGCCGCCCTCGGCCGGGGGCGCCCGGACCCCATTTCCTTGCCTCGCGGCGTGGCGCGCCTAGAATTTCCGGTGGGAGGGTTAACGATGTTCGCTTCCATTCGCGTGCCGTTGACGGCGAGTGCGCTCGATACGTTCGTCGCCGCGGGGATCATCCCTAACCGCGATCACGTGCCGCGCCACTTGCAACTATTCGCCCTGCAAGCCGATCGAGTGCTGGAAGAGGTCCGGCGCGAGGTCGCCGCCGGCGAGATGTCGGCCGAAGCGGCCGTCGAGTTTCAACAGTTGCTCGTCGATGCCTGCGCTCGCGTGCTGTGCCATCCGATCGTGGCAGGCAATCTCTATCTCGAACGCTTCGCGCAAGGCGTCACGTTCGCGCAGGCCCGGCACGAGTTGCAGCAGTTTTCCGTCTTCGCCGCGCAGTTCGACGTGGCCCAGGCCAAGCTCGTCGCCAATGCGCCGACGCTCGAGGCCTATCAGGAACGGCTCAAGGTGCTACTCAACGAAAAAGGCATTCCCTACGAACACGGCTTCGAGGGCGAGTTGACCGGCCGCTGG
>DATNEC010000685.1:0-2460 GCA_035606815.1 Pirellulales bacterium | reverse complement strand
CGGGCCGTAATCGTCGGCGCCGGCCGCACCGGCCGGATCGTGGCGCAGACGATCCTGCGCAACTCGTGGACCGGGCTGGAGGCCGTCGGCTTCGTCGATGCGCCCGGCAAGGCCGAACCGGCGGGGTTGCCGCGGCTCGGCACGATCGACCAATTGGGCGAAATCGTCGAGCGGCGCCAGATCGACCACGTTTTCGTGGCCTTGCCGCTGTCGCGCTACGGCGAGCTGCCGGCCGTCTATCGGGCGATGGAAGATGTGCTGGTCGAAGTGCAACTCGTGCCCGATCTGCCGAACCTGGCCGGAATGCGAATTCGCACCACGGAGATCGACGAGGTGGCGTTTCTCAGCTTGCGCGGCAATCCGCAGTATGGCTGGCGCCGCGTGGCGAAACGCAGCATGGATCTCGCCGTCGGGGCGCTGGCCCTGGCCTTGTTGTCGCCGCTGATGCTGTGGTTGGCCGCGCTCATCAAGCTCACCAGCCGCGGGCCGGTGCTCTATCGCCAGCCGCGCGAGAGCCTGGGCGGGCGGCCGTTCGAGATGCTCAAATTCCGCAGCATGCGGATCGACGCAGAAACCGCCGCCGGCCCCGTCTGGGCCGTGCGGCACGACGATCGCTGCACACCGCTGGGGCGGTTCCTCCGCCGCTGGAGTCTCGACGAATTGCCGCAATTGTTCAATGTGCTGGCCGGCGACATGAGCCTGGTGGGGCCGCGCCCCGAACGCGGCGTGTTCGTGGAAAAATTTCGCCGCCAGATTCCCAACTATTGCCAACGGCGCCAGGTCAAGGCCGGCATCACCGGGTGGGCGCAGGTGAACGGCTGGCGCGGCAATACTTCGCTGCGGCGTCGCGTCGAGTGCGACCTGTACTACATCAGCAACTGGTCGCTGTGGCTCGATTGCAAAATTCTCTGCCTGACGCTGCTGCGCGGCCTGCGGCATCGCAATGCCTATTGACGGGCGTTCGTAGAAGCGGCTTGCTACAATGCGCCGCGAATGAACGCCATCATCCTCGTGGTCGATCGTTTGCACGCGGGCTATCTCGGTTGCTACGGCAACTCCTGGGTCGCCACGCCCCAATTCGATCGCCTGGCCGCCGAGAGCTTCGTCTTCGACCAAGCGGTCATCGACAGCCCTCGGCTGCCGGAGCTTTACGCGTCTTACTGGCTTGGGTCGCACGTCGGCCAGCGGCGCTCGAAGCCGCCCAACGCAGATTTGGCGCTGCCGCGACGGCTGGAACAAGCCGGAGTGGCCACGACGCTGATCACCGACGAAACGGAAGTCAGCCAGCATGTCCTGGCGGACCAGTTCGGCGAAATCATTCGGTGCGACGCGGCGAGCGATTCGGCCGAGGCCGCCGGCGACGTCGCCGAAACGCGGTTGGCCGGCGCTTTCGCCGTGGCGATCGATTGGTTGGCCGAGGCCCGCGGGCCGTTCTGCTTGTGGCTGCACGTTCAGGGACTGGGGGCCGCGTGGGATGCCCCGGCGGAGTTCCGCCGGCAATACGCCGACGCGGAAGAACCTTTGCCGCCGGACTTCGTCGCGGTTCCCTGCCGCCGTTTGAGTGAAGATTACGACCCCGACGAGTTGCTCGGGATTTGCCAGGCATACGCCGGGCAGGTTTCGCTCTTGGATCTGAGCTTGGGCGGCTTGCTGGAAGCGCTGCGCGCGGGTCCGCTGGGCGAACAAACGCTGCTGGCGGTGACTTCCGCTCGGGGCTTTCCGCTGGGCGAGCATCGCGGCATCGGGGCCGTGAATGACGCGCTGCATGGCGAGTTGGTGCAAGTCCCTTGGATGCTGCGACTGCCCGATGCGACGGGAGCGATGGACCGCAGCCAAGCGCTGGTGCAGCCGGCCGACCTGCCCGCGACCCTTCTCGATTGGTGGAGCTTGGGAGCTTTGCACAAGCCGGGCGCCGGCCGGAGCCTATTGCCGCTGGTGCGGGGAGAGACTGCGGCGCTTCGTGACCATGCTTGCATGATGCCGGCTGGCGGAGAACGAGGCATTCGCACTTCGGGCTGGTATCTGCGATTGCCCGCCGATCGCGACGACGCGGCGGGGCCGGCGCGCGGCCAACTCTATGCCAAGCCGGACGATCGCTGGGAAGTGAACGACGTCGCCGATCGCTGCGCGGATACGGCCGAAGCGCTCCAGCGAGCGCTCGCGGCGTTCGAGGCCGCGGCCGAAGCCGGCGCCCTCGATCAACTCGCCCCGCTAGACGAATCGCTCGTCGAGGAATTCCGCTGACGGAGTGGCAATTCCCATCTACACCATCTCCCCATCCCATCCGCGTCTCCCCATCCGCTTCAAAACGCCTGAATCTCCTCAAAAAATCTCCGAGTGCGGGGCAGGCTGACATAGTTTCCGCCGACCGCGCCGACTATAATCCCGCTCCCATTTTCGGGCGCCTTTCTCTCTGCCTTTCAACCACTTAAGACAAGGGCATCGATGTTCGGACACGGA
>DATNEC010000680.1:0-12300 GCA_035606815.1 Pirellulales bacterium | reverse complement strand
CAGGTGGCCCATCATGCTCTTGGTGCTGGAGACGGGCGTTCGATAGGCCTGTTCGCCGAAGACCTTTTTGATGGCCAGCGTTTCGACCCGATCGTTGACGTCGGTGCTGGTGCCGTGAGCGTTGATGTAATGCACGTCCTGGGGGTTGGCGCCGGCGTCGGCCAGAGCCATTTTCAGGCAACTGGCGGCGCCGCGGCCCTCGGGATGCGTGTCGGTGATGCGGAAGGCGTCGGCGGTCGAACCGAAGCCCGCAAGCTCTCCGTAGATGTGGGCGCCGCGGCCCTTGGCATGTTCCAGTTCTTCCAGAATCAACATGCCGGCGCCTTCGCCCAGCACGAAGCCGTCGCGCTCGTTGTCGAAGGGGCGCGAGGCCCTGGCCGGCTCGTCGTTGTGGGTCGAGAGCGCGGTGAGCAGGTTGAAGCCCGTCACGCCGAACGGGTGGATCATGCTGTGCGTGCCGCCCGAGAGCATCACATCGGCGTCGCCGCGGCGAATCAATTCGACGGCTTCGCCGACGGCCTGGCTGCTGGCGGCGCAGGCGGTGAGGCAATTCAGGTTCGGCCCTTGCGCATTGAACAGCCCGGCCAGGTGGCCCGCGGGCATGTTCGGCTCCTGCTCCAATTCGGCGAGCGGATCGAGGATTTCGAGGCCGGCCTTGGTGAACTTGGCGAAATCGAGTTGTCCGCCATCCAGCGCGGCGACCATCATCCGCGTGAAGCGGCCGAAATCTTGCTGTCCTTCGCCGCTGCCCAAGTAGACGCCGAAACGGGTCGGCTCGAGCCGAGCGTCGGCCAGGCCGGCATCGGCGACGGCCTGCTTGGCCGCCCCCACGGCGAACCGCGTGTGCCGGCCGCGATGACGCCACTTCTCCGGGTCTTCGCCGACCGACGAGACGTCGAAATTGCGGACTTCCGCCGAGATCCGCGTGGGAAAATTGCTGGCGTCGAAGAGCGTCGTCGGACCGACGCCCGAGTCGCCCTTCAACAGCCGGCCCCAGACCGTCTTCACGTCATTGCCCAAGGGGGTGACGCAGCCTATGCCCGTAATTACCACGCATCGTCTCATGTCGATTGCCGCCTTTGCCGCGCATCGGGCGGCGTCGCGAGTGTCTTGCAAAGAACCCTTATTGGCCCGGTCCGGCTTCGGAACGGAACTGCGCCAGCCCCGGCGGCTCCGCCAGCTTGTCGCCGTCGCTGCCGCGGCCGACGTCGAACACGCCCAACAGCTTCATCGTGAACACGAAGTTCTTCGGCTCGAAGAGGGTCTTCGCGCGGTTCGTGTCGTCCAGGTGGGCGAACATGATTTCGGCCTCGGCTTGCAGCCGTTCGCCGACGTGGGCGGTGGCCGTCACCGTGGCGCCGCCGTCGGTGATCGCGTCGATGACGGTCGTGTAGCGCAGCGTGTCGCCGGGGACCGCGGGAAAATGAAACACGGCCTTCGAGATTTTGGCCAGAATCACTTTCTCCTCGAAGCGATTGTGCTCGCCCACCAACAGACCGCCCGTCTGCGCCAGGCCCTCGATAATCAGCGAGTTCGGCATCATCGGAGCGCCCGGGAAGTGGTCGTGCAAATGCTCTTCGGCCAACGAGACGTTCTTGATGGCCTGCGCGCGGCGTCCGCTTTCGAACTCGATGAATTTATCGATCCAAATCCAGCGCATCGCTTAACCTGCGACTCCGACCTTGCCCTCGACGTAGCGGCACATGTCTTGCACGGTCAACATGTTGCCGAAATCCTTGACGTTCGGGTTCGACGAGAAGGCGTCGAGATCGGCGAACGGCATCCGCTCGCGGAGTTGCTTGAGACCCTCGGGAGTGACCTTGCCGTCGCGCACGTACTCGGTGTTGGTCAGGATGTCTTCGGGGAACAACTCGCCGCGAGGCACCTTGATGTCGAAGGCTTTTTCCAGCCGAAACACGATATCCAGAAAGTCGATCGACTCGGCGCCCAGGTCGCCGACCAAGGTCGCTTCGGGCGTGACTTCGTCTTCGTCGACGCCCAGGGCTTCGACCAGGGCGTGCTTGATCTTGTCGTAGATTTCTTCTTTCGAGGGCATGTTTGACGATCTCCCAGGTTATGCTTCGACAGTGAGTTTGGAGTTCAGATGTAGCGGTTCGGCTGTGCGGTTCCGGTCGGATCTCTAGTATCCGCCGAGACTCAGCCCCCCATCGACCCGCAAGACTTGGCCGGTCAGGTAGCTGGCGTCGTCGCTGGCCAAAAAGACCACGACGCGGGCGATTTCGTCCGGCTGGCCGACGCGCTTCAGAGGGATGATTTCCTTGATGCGGTCGCCGGCCAGATTGCGGACGACTTCGCTCATGTCGGTTTCGATCATCCCCGGCGCCACGCCGTTCACGCGGATCTTGCGGGCCGCCAATTCCTTGGCCAGGCAGCGAGTGAGTCCGTCGATGCCGCCTTTGCTGGCGGCATAGTTCACTTGCCCGCGCGACCCGAACTCGGCGGCGACGCTCGAGATGTTGACGATGGCGCCTCGGCGCCGCGACATCATCGGCCGCGTCGCGGCATGGCAGTAGTTGTACGTGCCGGTCAAGTTGGTCTGGATGACTTCGCCCCACTGCTCGGGGCCCATCATGGCGAACAAGCCGTCGCGGATCACGCCCGCCGAATTTACCAGAATATCGAGGCCGCCCCACTCTTCGGTCAGCCGCTCGACGATCTGTTGGGCGCGGGCGAAATCCTTGACGTCGGCCTGCAGGGCTTCGACCTCGGGCCGGCCGGCCGCTTGTCCGGCAAGTTCCGCAACCAGGCTCTCGGCGGCGGCCTGATTGCTGTGGTAGACGAAGGCCACTCGCGCGCCTTCGGCGGCCAGGGCGCGCACGCAGGCCGCGCCGATGCCGCGGCTGCCGCCCGTAACCAATGCTGTCTTGCCTTCGAGTCGCATAAAATATCGTCGCGGGCCGGGCGCCTCTTCGACGCGAGGCGTCGGAAAGCCGGCGGCTTTTGCAGTCATTCCACGAGCATGAATCAGGTCGCCGGAGTCGCCGGTCGATATAGCAGGGCCAGCAGCTCTCGCAATTTTTGTATGACCACCTGGTCGGCGGACGCCCGCTGGGGGTCCGTCTCGGCCAGATTATAACGTGCCAGTACGAGCCGGCCCGAAACGGCCTGCTTGCCGTCCACGGCGCCCTGGGCTTTGATTTTCACCTCGCGCTCGTCTTGCCCGACAATCTCGGCGGTGATCGTCAAAGTCTGACCCGGCTCGACGAAGTTGCCGTATTTGATGTTGCGGGCTTCTTTCAAAATCACCGTGCTGTGCGCGAAATCTTCGCTGACGCGCACCAACCAAGCCCCGGCTTGGGTCATCGCCTCAAGCATCAAGACTCCGGGCATCACCGGAAAGCCGGGAAAATGGTCCGCCAAATACTCTTCGGCCATCGACAGGTTCTTGACAGCGGTAATTCTGGCGCCGGGCTCCAAGTGAGTGACGCGATCGATGAGCGTAAAACGCATAGCGAGCCGGAGCGACCCTGCCGAGTAGGATAGTTGGGATGCCCAGTGAGGCTAAGGCAGACAATATAGTTTGGTTCGCTGAATTCGACAACTGCGAAAGTCGCGCCGCAAGTCCCAAGTAGACAACTGCTTATCTAATTGGGGCGGCGCCCCCCTCTCCGCGATAAGCCCCAGCGGCGGCGTTTTTCTCTTCCGGCCGCGATGCTCGCCGCTCTTGTCGTGCCTGCCAAATTGGCGGCTTTCAGGGAAAACCGCGAAGTCGGCGGATTGAAATCCGTAAATCAAAGGCTGGCTTGACCATTTGGCTGAGGACTTTTTGATGGGAAAATCCGGCACGGCCTTTGCATTTTTAGTCCTTCGGAAATCGGGCGGCTGCCGCAACCGAGCGGCGGCTGGATGCAAATGTACGAGGGAGGTCAAATCATGGTTCGCTATCGCAATGGGTTTCACCCGCTGGGGCAACTACGGGGCGAAATGGATCGCCTGTTCGGCGATTTCTTCGGACGTTCGGGGATGGCGGCGGTCGAGGGCGCCGCGCCGCAAACCTTTCCCGCTGTCAATGTCTGGCAGCGCGACGACGCCATTTTCGTCGAAGCCGAGATTCCGGGCCTCAAGAGCGAAGACGTCGAGATCTCGGTCGTCGGCAATGAGTTGTCGCTGAAAGGCCGCCGCCCCAACCTGCCGGAGCAAAGTGCGGCTTATCATCGTCGCGAGCGCGGCGTCGGCGACTTCAATCGCGTATTGCGGCTACCGGCCGAGATCGTCGGCGACAAGGTCGAAGCCAAGCTGACCGACGGCGTGTTGTTGATCATATTGCCGAAGGCCGAGGCGGCCAAGCCGAGAAAGATCTCCGTAACGGCAAAGTGAGTTTACGGACGCCCAGCGAGCCGCGCGATATCGGCCGACCGAGCGTCGAGGGCGCGGCCCGCGATCACTCTAGCATCAATTTTGGGAGGTTCACGATCATGGTCTCGGAATCCACTCTTGAAACTGCGGAAAGCAAAGAGCAGTCGGCCGCGGGGGCGGCGGAGCGCACTCGTAGCGGCCGGTTCTACCGGCCGAACGTCGACATTCTCGAAAAGCCCGATGAGTTGCTGTTGCTCGCCGACATGCCCGGCGCCAAGCCGAATGAGATCGACATTCAATTCGAGGACGGCGAGTTGACGATCCACGGCCCGGCCGCGATGCGGCAAGGGGAGGGAGAGTCGTACCTGCTGACCGAGTACGGCGTGGGCGATTTTTATCGCACGTTCCGAGTCAGCGAGCAAATCGATGCGGCCCAGATTCGGGCCGAATATTGCGACGGGGTGCTGTGCCTGCACCTGCCGAAAGTGGAGGCCGCCAAGCCCCGCAAAATCGAGGTCCAGGCGCATTGAGGTTTTTGACAGGAAAGGAGCGTCGTCATGTCACTAATTCCCTGGAGAAACAAACGTCAGGAAAACGAGCGCGGCGGTTTGGCTTCAGTGGCCGGCTTTCGCCACGAGATGGACCGGCTGTTCGATTCGTTTTTCCACGAACCGTTCGCCTGGCCGAACCCCGGCGGCGCCGCCGAGTTGTGGAACCCCACGCTCGACGTCAGCGAGACCGACCAGGAGGTCGTCGTGCGGGCGGAAGTGCCGGGCCTCGGGCCGGACGATCTGAACATCAATATCGTCGGCAATTCGCTGGTTCTGTCCGGCGAAAAGAAAGAGGAGCAAGAGCACAAGGGCGAAGGCTATTGGCACGCGGAGCGGCGTTTCGGCGCGTTCCGGCGCGAAGTGCCCTTGCCGCGCGGGGTCGACGCGGAAAAGGTCAGCGCCGACTATGCGAAAGGCGTATTGACCGTCCACTTGGCGAAGTCGCCCGAGGCGGCGGCCAGGCGCATTGAGGTCAAGGCGTCGTAACCATGAGTCGTCATCACCCCGACCTCGCGACGACGGGCGATGCTAGGCTGGGGCGCCGATGACGGTCTCGCTGGAGACGCTCGCCATCGTGCTGGCCGCCGGCGCCGCCACTGGCGTGATCGGCGCCGTGCTGGGGACCGGCGGCGGAGTGTTTCTCGTGCCGCTGTTGGTGCTGGCCCTCGGTCTGCCGATGCACTATGCCGTCGCGACCAGCATCGTCACGGTGATCGCCACGTCGAGCGCGGTGGCCAGCACGAACGTCGAGCGTGGCACGGCCAACATGCGGTTGGGCATGACGCTCGAACTGGGCACGACCATCGGCGCCATCGCCGGCGGGCTGACCGCCGCGCTCGTGGCCCCGCGAGCGCTGGAAGGCATCTTCGCCGTCGTGCTCGTGCCCACCGCCGTGTTGATGTGGAAGGGCCGGGCCTCGGAAAAGATCGATGACGCGGCGGGCGGCGTCGACGGCCCGCGCCCATCCGAGACGCCGACGACGACTCGCGCGCCGGCGGCGCTGGGCCTGTTGGGCGCCCAATACTACGACGCGAGTGAAGGGGGCCTGGTTTCCTACCGCGTGAGGCGGTTGCCGGCGGCGCTGGCGATTTCGTTCGTGGCGGGCAACCTTTCCGGCTTGCTGGGCATCGGCGGCGGCGTGTTCAAGGTGCCCGCCTTGCACCTCGTCTGCAATGTGCCGATCAAGGCCGCCGCCGCGACGAGTAACTTCATGATCGGCGTCACGGCGGTGGCCAGCGCCGTGATCTACTACGGCCGCGGCGAGGTGCATCCGCAAGTCACGGCCGCCGCGGTGCTGGGCGTGCTGGGCGGTTCGGCGCTCGGCGCCGTGGTCAATCAATACGTCGGCGGGCGCGCCGTGCGGCGGCTGTTCGCCGCCTTGCTCGCGGCGGTCGCGGCGCAAATGCTCTACAGGGCGATCCGAGGAGCATCCGCATGACGGCGGCACCTCGCGACCCGCGCCGCATCGAACACTGGGTGCATCGCAGCCTGCTCGCCGGCTTGGTTCTCAGCGGTTTGCTGCTCTCGGCCGGTTTGCTCGCCACGTGGATCGGCGAGCAACCGCAGGATGGAGACCATCCGCAGCCCCTAGCGTCGATCGTCGCTGGCGCCCTGCGCGGCCGGGGCGAGGCGCTGATGACGTTGGGCGTGTTGGCGCTGATGGCGACGCCAATCGTGCGCGTCGGCGTGCTCGCCGCCGGCTGGATGATCGAAGGCGATTGGCGCTTCGCCGCGGTCGCCGGCGCCGTGCTGGCGCTATTGGGCGTCAGCCTCTATCTCGGCATGGGCTAATTTGGCGAGACCCTTTCGGTCCTCGCATCGATCGGTCGGAATTCGACGAGCCGCTTGGCCGCGGCTGGGCGCCGCGCGGAAAGATCGCGTCCAATGCGCACGCGCAAATTCCAAAGATCGACAGGCCGCAACTGGGCGTAGTGAATGACGCCCGCGTCTTCACCGCCTGCGCCGGTCCCGCGCCGTTCGCCCGCCAGGTGCAGCGCCTCGCGAACCGCGTCGCCGGCCGCCCATCGCGGCTGCCCCGTGGCCTGCATCCACAGCGTCAAGTATTCGACGTCCTGCTCGCCGCGGAGAAATGCCTTGAGCCGCAGCGAAGGCGCCGGACTGCCGCCCGGTTCTTCGCCGGGATAGAACAGCGATAGCGCGTCGGCGTCTTGCCACGAGCGCCGACTGCCGATGGTCTGCCAGGGCACGACGCCGTCGACGCCCAGCGACCAGGCGTCGACGCACCAAGCGGCCGGCTGTACGTTGCTGTCCTCGATGGCGTTGGCCGAGCCGTACTCAAGCACCGTCTGCCCAGTCGCTTGCTTGCGGTCGAGCACGATGCGGTGATAGCGTCGCAGCGCGCCTCCCACGACATTGTAGTCGAGTACGTCGTCCAGCACCTCGCGCTGCCATTCGGGCCGCGAGATATCGGCCCGGAAGAACATTTTGGCCTCGCTCTTCGCCTGTCCAACGCCTGCGTGAAACGCGAGGCCGAAGTAGCGCAAGGCCCAATAGTCTTGAAAGTTCGCCGGCTCGTCGAGCAGCCAAGGAGACGAACCGCGCGACCAGCCGCCGGCTTTGAAATTGTTCTTGCCGTTCAAGAAACACTGAAAGATCGTTTCGTTCCAACCTCGCTCGCCGAAATGCTCCGCCATCTGCCGCGAAGCCGCGACGAACGCTTCGCGATACGCAGGGCCAAAGGCCTCGTCTGCCCAATATCCGCCGCGATAATTGTCGGCCATCGTGCTCGGCCAGTTCTCGTGCAGCGGCAGATAAAAACATTCCAGCGGAACTCCGCGGCGAGGCATATCGTCGAACGCCGTGCCGTCCAAGTACGCTCCGAAGCGGCGGTCCCAGGCCGACCAATCGAGTCGGCGGCCATCCCACGTCGGCGCGCAACCCTCGGCGATGGCGCCGTTTTGATGATAGGGCACGCGGTTCAGCACCGTCCTGTGCCGGTGGGCGAGCCGATAATAGTCGCGCTCATTTTCCGGCAGGCCGTAACAATTCATTTCGGGCAGGAAGCTGAGAAAGTCGGGCAATGTAAAGTCCCAGACCGTCAGCACGATCGGCAGATCGAGCGCCGCCTGGCCGGAACGAAGCTGCAACATGCCGCGATGCTCGCCGGCTTTGGTCCGGTGCGGAACGTAGAGCTCGGCCAAATAACTGTCGCTTTTTTGGCCGAGCGGCGCCGCCGAGTTGGCGGACGGCTTGGCCGCGGCGGCGAAGCCGTCGCCGAGGTCGATCACGGGGTCGGGCAATGGGCCTCGCTTCGTTGCGACGAGCCCCAGACGGCCCAAAGAGCTCTTGATCTCCGGCTCGTCGTCGAAAACAAGTTTGACTTGCAGTTCCGGTGCGTCGCCGCGGACGAGCAATTGAAAATCGACGAACTCGTTCTTGGCCGCATACAGCCGGACGCGGCCTTCCGCGGCATTCCACAGATGGTTGGAAGCGAGATAATCCACCGGCTGCTCGGGAACCATTTTGCCGCTTGCCGGCTGCACCTTGTCCAGCGCGTCGATGATCGCGATTTCCGCTTGCCCGAGTCGAGGAAGCTTGCCTTTCAAAGGCCGCTCAGGCGATTCGGGCGCCGGAGGCAGTTCCGCGCCTCGCCGCGATGAAAGGGCGATGGTCGCCTGGGCCGCGGCCCCGCGGTTGCCGGCGCCATCCACCGCACTGACCTTTGCGACCGCCTGCGCCCCGGCAGCCAAATTCAAGTCGCGCAAATGCATCGTCACCCACTCGCCGGGATCGCGAGCGGCGGGAATCAAGTAACGCGGCACGCTACGGCCATCCACTTCGACGAAAAATCCCAGCGTTCCCGCGGGTCCCTTGTCAGCCGGAGTCCGCCATGAGACCCAGGCTTCGCCGGCGGGCAGGTCGCCCGCGCTGGCCTTCAGTTCGGCCGGCGCCGCCGGCGGTTCGTCGTCGCGCGGGCCCAGGACGACCGTGAAGTAGGGAGCGCGGCGCTGGCCCGCTTCGCGGCTGTAGAAAAAACGATTGGGAAACAGTCGTAGCGAAAACTTCTCGCCATCGCGCGTCCATTCCGATCCCGTGTCGTCGAACACGAAGCAGCCGTAGCTGATGCCTGCCGCACGCGCCGCGATGACGCGCGGCTCGACGACAATTTGTTGCCAGCCGTCGGCGTCGGGCGCCGTCGCGGCGCTCGAATGCCACATTGCGGCGCTGCGGCCCAAAATAACGTCGCACAGATCGCCGCCGGGATGGCTCCACGCGACGTCGGGATGCTCGCGATGATTGTGCGTCGAACTGCCGGCTTGCGGCGCATAGCCCGTCGCGGTCCCTTCTACCCAAGGCGCCGAAAAACCGCCGACGGTCATGCGCTGCAATCGCTCGTCGCCCGACAAGCGCACGTGCAATAGGGCGCTGCTTACGATGCGCCCTTGCAGCGGGGCCGGATCGAAATCGACCAGCGACATTTCCTGGATCGACTTGACCTTCAACTTCTCCGCGCCGCCGTTGGCGCCGTCGGCTTCGGGGCCGACATTCGAAAACCACGTATCGCGAACGACCGGCAGCCGCACGGCTTCGCCATCGGCGGCAAGCACGAACGACAAGGCCAACCAAGTCAACATCCAAGCGCTCCCGAGTCCCTTCACCCGGCATTTCCCGCCCGCGAGCTTAGCACGCGGATGTTGGCGGCGAAAGTCGCCTGACGCCCCAGGGGCCGTCCAGGCCGCGATCGACGGCCCACGCGCCAATGGGCGGCGGTCAATCCGCTCCATCTGGCGGGTTGTCGCCTCCCGGCGACGGGGATAGACTTCTAAATGCGTGGCCCCCGCAGCGATAGCATGGTCGCTGGACGGGGGTTTTTTATTGGGGGAGGCGGAACTGATGAAATCGCTTCGCGTATTGGTGGTCGAGGATTATCCCGAGATCGCCGAAGTTTGGTGCAAGTGGGTCGGTTTGGCGGGGCACCAAGTCGAGGTCTGCTGGAACGGCTCGCAGGCGCTCGAAATGGCGCCGGCGTTCCGGCCCGATGTCGTGTTTCTCGATATCGGCTTGCCCGACATGGACGGTTGGGAGGTGGCCGCCGCGCTGCGCAAGGACGCCGATCTGGCCGGCGCGAAGATCATCGCCATCTCGGCCTATCAGAGCGACGAAGACCGACATCGCTCGCGCGCCTCGGGCATCGACGCCCACATCGGCAAGCCGGCCAGCAAAGAGGACTTCGCCAGAGTGCTCGCCGAACTGGCGGAATGAGCGGCGCTTTCCGCTCCGTTAAACCAATTCGGGCATCGGCAGATGGTGGTCGACCAGATATTGCGGGCGGCCGGCGAGGTCGCGCAGGGTGACTGCGTTCGGGTCGATTCCGAGCTGGCGATAGAGCGTGGCCAGCACTTCGCCGAAGTGGACCGGCCGCTCGACGGGAGTTCCGCCAAGCCGGTCCGTGGCGCCGATCACCTGGCCCATCTTCATTCCGCCGCCCGCCAAGAGCGCACCGCCGACCTGCGGCCAGTGATCGCGGCCGGCGTCTTTATTGATGATCGGCGTGCGTCCGAATTCTCCCCAGGCCACGACCGACACGTCTCGATCCAAGCCCCGCTCGTACAGGTCTTCGACCAGCGCGCTGAGGCCCTGGTCGAACTGCGGGCCGTGCGTGTTCTTGAACTCGGAAAAATTCTGGCTGTGAAAATCCCAGCGGCCGAAATTGAGCGTCACGCAACGCGCGCCGGCCTCGACCAGCCGCCGCGCGACGAGAAAATGCTCCTGGTTGCGCGGGGCGCCGTCGCCATAGTTGCGTTCGTCTCCCTTGCCATAGCGCTCTCGCACCCGCGGGTCTTCCCGCGACAAATCCAGCGCGTCGGCCAGCTTGCTGCTGGTCAGTACGCCGAGCGCCTGCTGCGTGAAGGCGTCGAGCGCCTGCATCTTGCCGCTGGCGTCCAAGTCGCGCCGCAAACGATCCATGCCGGCAAGCAACGCTTTACGGTCGCCCAACCGCTCGACCGAAATGCCGTTCAACTTGAGATCCGATTGGCCTTCGCCGTTGGGTCGAAACGCACTGTGCGCCGGGCCGAGAAAACCGGGATGTCCGGGCGAACCGTAAGGCGGATGGCCCGCCCGCGGCGACAAACCGACGAAGGGCGGAATCTCGGGCGACGCGGGGCCGAGCAGCTTCGAGAGCGTCGAACCGACCGAGGGCCAGCCGCCCGGCGGCTGCTGGCGGAACGAACGCCCGGTATAGCAAATGAATGAGTCGTGGTTGCCGTCGGGCGAGCCGTACACGGAGCGAATCGGCACGAGCTTGTCCATGATCTTGGCCAACCGCGGCAGGTGCTCGCAGATCTCGATCCCCGGCACGGCGGTCGCGATCGGCTGGAACTCGCCGCGAATCTCCGCGGGCGCCTGCATCTTCAGGTCGTACATGTCCTGATGCGGCGGGGCGCCGCAAAGATAGATCATGATGACGGCTTTGCGCGATCGGCCCAAGCCCTGCAGCGCTTCGGCCCGCAGCAAGTCGGGCAGCGCCAGGCCGCCGATGCCCAAAGCGCCGATCGTCAGCAGTTCGCGGCGGGTCAGGCCATCGCACAGTCGTTTGGGGCGTCCGCAGATCGAAAGCATCTTCAGTTCCACTCTTGGCGGGGATGTTGGCGGGAACGGCGGGCGGCAGGTCTCGCCATTATATTGGCAAACCCCGCCTATTGGCAAACCCTGCGATTTGCCAAGCCGGCTGCCCTGTTTTCGGCGTTTCGGCGCGATTACATTGAGAACCGTTGGGTTCGAGTCGTCGAAAAAGGAGCGAACGATGCGCTGGTTTTGCTTGGGATGCGCCGCTTGGCTGTTGATCGCCGGCGCGCTGGCGGGCGCCGACAAGGCACGGACGGAAACCAAAATGCTCTCGCTGCACACGCGGCGGCAGAAGCCCGTGGAAGGATCGAAGAAGCTGCAACAGTTCGAGGTCGTCGAGCAATCCGTGGAGTGGGATCCCAAGCAAACGGCCTTGATCGTCTGCGATATGTGGGACGACCATTGGTGCCAAGGCGCCGCGCGGCGCGTGGTCGAATTGGCCGGGCCGTTGAACCGCGTCGTCGAAGAGGCCCGCCGGCAGGGCGTGTTCATCATCCACGCGCCCAGCACGACCGTCGATTTCTACGCCGACGCTCCGCAGCGCCAGCGGGCGCAGGCCGCGCCACTGGCCAAAACGCCCGTTCCGTTGGCCTCCGACATGCGCTGGGGCACGTGCTGGTGCTGGCCCGATAAAGACCGCGAGCCCGACTTGCCGATCGACGACTCGGACATGGGCTGCGACTGCCGCGAGAAATGCGAGATCCGCTCGCCCTGGACGCGGCAGATCGCGTCGATCGACATCGACGAAGCCGACGCCATCAGCGACAACGGCCAGGAAGTCTTCAATCTGCTCCGGCAGCGCGGGATCAAACACGTGATCATGACCGGGGTGCATCTGAACATG
>DATNEC010000674.1:0-6403 GCA_035606815.1 Pirellulales bacterium | reverse complement strand
CTGGGAGAGGGCCGGGGTGAGGGCGTACTTCTCGCTCTCCCTTTTCGCGCGGTCGGCGCCGCGCTCGCGGATCTCGCGCAGGCGTTCGACGGCCTCGGGCAAGGCGAACTGCTCCCCGGCCCCCCCCGAGACGAACCGGCCGCCACGGATCTTTCCTTGGGCTTCCCAACGGCGATAGACCGCGGCCAGTTCGCGCCACGCCGGGGCCACTGTCTCGCGGGCCAGCAGATCGCGGAACATCACGCCGTAGCGCCGCAATAATTGGCGCGACCACGATTCGATGCGCTCGGCCGGATCGACCGGCGGCAGCCGCGGGGGGAACTTCGACCAGCGTCCGCCGCGCGCGTATTTTCGCTTGGCGCCGCCACGCCGGCGCATTCGCGGCGCGGCGCCTTTGCGTTGCGAATCGAGCGAAACGAGCGAGCGGATCGTCGCAAAGCCGTCGGCGGTCACCAACCCTAGCGCGGCCAATTCGCCGAGCGCGTCTTCGAGCTGGGCCGGCAGCAAGCCGGTCATCGCCGCCAGGTCATGAAAGAACGAAGCTCCTTCCGAAACGAGCGTTTCGTAGACGTCGCGCGCACTGCTCCGCGTTTCATCCTGCGGCCGTCCCCGGTCGAGCGGCAGCAACCACGCGAGATCGGCGCGGGCCACCAGGGCGATCGGCACGACACGGGTCAAGCCGGAGAAAGATGCCGGATGTCGGAGATCGGAAGTCGGAGACTCTTCCGTTCCGCCCTCTGCGCTCCGCGCTGGGCGCTGCTCGGGCGGTTGCAGCCGACCCCAGGCCACCTCGCCGGAAAGCGAAAGCTCATCGAGCCAAGCCGGGTCGTAGTCGATCAGCCGGCCGGGGAAAATATCGCGTTCCCAGGCGCCCGCCGGGGCCTCGAAGCCTTGCAGTTGGCCGATCGTCTCCAGCACGGCCGCCCGGCCGTCGAGCCGTTCGGCTGGCGGCAGATGATGGTGCGACAGCAAGAATCGCCAGAAATCCGCCGGCGCGGCGGGCTGCACGCGCCGCCGGGCGCCGTCGAGCGTCAGGCGGTGGATGCGGGCCAACAGCCGCCGGTCGCACCACTCGATCTCGCCCGCCGGGTCGCTATAGCGGCCGCGCATCACGGCGCCGGCGCCTTCGATGGCTTCGAGCGCGGCCTCGACGGCGCCTTCGCGCAAGCCCAGATCGGCGGCGATCCGCCGCGCGGTCACAGGCCCGCAGCATTCCAGCCGCCCGCGCACCAAGGCTTGAATCGCGTCGCTGGCTTCGTGCTCGGAGAGCAGCCCGGGCGGCAAGGCGAGCGGCGGCTGGCAGGCCGCGTCTGGAAATGCAGCGCGGACCAGCGACCAGCGTTCGGCCGCCACCCACAAGTCCCCGGCGTCCGGACGCTTGAGGCATGTCGCGCGGCCGGAACGCACGAGTTCCTCGAACCAGATTTTCCAGTCCAAACCTTCGACGGACGGCAAGGCGGAAAGCGACAGCAAGCAATCGTGCAGTTCATCGGCGTCGCGCACCATCGGCCAGGCGTCGGCGCGGACCAGTTCGATGGCCGCGGGATCGAGCCGCCCCAAATCGCCCAGGCTCTCGACCGACAGCGATCGCCGCGTGGCCACCGCCCGAGCGCGGCGCTCTTCGAGCGGAGCATCGTCGAGAAAGGCATAGGGATTCGCGTTGAGCAGCTCGTAGCTGAACGGCGACGGCTCGCGGGTGTCTTTGGCGATCAGCTCGACGCGACCGGTTTCGATATCGCCCAGCAGGGCCAGCCAGCGGTCGAAATCCATCGCTTCATGCAAACAATCGAACACGGTTTGGGCGACCAGCGGATGATCTGGGATAGGAATGTCGCCGACGACGTTCTCCTGGCACGCCGTCTGGGCGGGGAACACGGCCGAGAGCAAATCGTCGGCCCGGAATCGCTGCAACGGCGGCGGGACTTTTTTTCCCCCGCGCTGCCGAAGCACAGCCAAGGCCCGCGTCGCGTTCCAGCGCCACCGCACCGTGAACATCGGCACGGCCAGCAGGGCCTGGACCAGCAGATCGCGGGCGTTTTGACGATTGAGCATGCGAAACATCTGCTCGATCGGAAAACTGTGCTGGGGCCCAAGCGAGAGCACGATGCCGTTGTCGTCGGCGCTGGCTTGCAACTCGAAATCGAAGCTGCGACAGAACCGCTTTCGCAGCGCCAGGCCCCAGGCCCGATTCATCCGCGCGCTGAACGGCGCGTGGATCACTAATTGCATTCCGCCCGACTCGTCGAAGAACCGCTCGAAGACGATCTGCCGCTGCGTCGGCACGACGCCGATCGCGGCCTGTTGCACGGCCACGTAGCCGGCGGCTTGTTCGGCCGCCCACGGTCCGGCGTTGCACTCGCGTTGCAGCCAAGCCGTCGCGGAGGGGAAGGAAGTCGCCGACCCAACCGAATCCGCGCCGTTTTTTTCCGCGATTTCGACCTCCGCCTTCCGATCTACGACTTCGCCAGTTCGCTCCGCCAGTTCTCGCCTCAGCTCCGACACTTCCGCGGCCAGTTCGATCGTTCTGCCCGGCGCCTCGCCGAGCCAAAAAGGGACCGAAGCGGGGGCGGCGTGCGCATCCTGGACGACGACCTCGCCGCCGCGCACGTACATGATCCGCCAAGACATGTTGCCGAGCAGAAAGATATCGCCGGCCTGACTCTCGATGGCGAAGTCTTCGTTCAAGGTGCCGACGAACGTGCCCTCGTCGGCCGTCACCACGCGATAATCGGCCAACTCGGGGATCGCCCCGCCCGACGTGATCGCGGCGATCCGCGCGCCGCGGCGGGCCCGCAATTTGCGATGGATGCGATCGCGATGCAGATAGGCGCCTTGGCGCCGGCCGGGGCTGATGCCTTCGCTGAGAATCTCCAGGACCGCGGCAAAGTCGTCGCGGCCCAGATTGCGATAGGGCCAGGCCCCGCAGCAAAGATCGAACAGTTCGTCCTCGGCCCATTCTTCGCAAGCCGTCGCGGCCACGATCTGCTGCGCCAGGATGTCGAGCGGCGCCTGCGGAATCTCGATTTTGTCGAGCCGCCCGCCGCGAACGGCCCGAATCAGGGCCAGGCACTCCAGCAGTTCGTCGCGCGTGAGCGCGAACAGCCGCCCCTTGGGCAACGCGCCGAGCGAATGTCCCGCGCGGCCGACGCGCTGCAGGAAGGTGGCGATCGACCGCGGCGAGCCGATCTGGCAAACCAGGTCGATATAGCCGATGTCGATTCCCAATTCCAACGAGGCCGTGGCGACGATCGCCTTCAACTCGCCCGATTGCAGCCGTTGCTCGGCCGACAATCGCAGCTCGCGCGACAGGCTGCCGTGGTGGCTGGCCACCGCGCCCTCGCCCAGCAGTTCGCTCAGCCGATAACAAACGCGCTCGGCCATTCGCCGCGTGTTGACGAAGATCAGCGTGCTGCGGTGCGAGACGACCAGCTCGGTGATCCGCTGGTAAATCTCGGCCCACGTCTCGTGCGAACAAACGGCCGACAGCTCGCTGGCCGGGACTTCGACGGCCAAATCCAGTTCGCGCGCGTGCCCGACGTCGACGACGCTGCATGCCGCCTCTCCCGAGGGCGCGACCGAGTGCGCGCCGACCAGAAAGCGGGCGATTTCCTCGATGGGCCGCTGCGTGGCCGACAGCCCGATTCGCACGGGCGGCGTCGGGCAAAGCGCCGCAAGCCGTTCGAGCGATAGCGCAAGGTGAGAGCCTCGCTTGTCGCGGGCCAAAGCGTGAATTTCGTCGACGATCACTGTCCGCACGTTGCGCAGCATCTCGCGCCCCTTGGCGGCCGTGAGCAGCAGGTACAACGATTCGGGGGTGGTGACCAAGATGTGCGGCGGCCGCTTGAGCATCTTCTGCCGCTCCGACGACGGCGTGTCGCCGGTGCGCACCATCGCGCGCAGCGGCGGCAATTCGCGGCCCGCCGCGACGGCGTATTGGCCGATCTCGGCCAGCGGCGTTTCAAGATTGCGGCGAATGTCGTTCGAGAGCGCCTTGAGCGGCGAGATATAGACGACCTGCGTTTCGTCGGCCAACTCGCCTTCCAAGCCTTGCCGCAGCAAGCGATCGATAGACGCCAAAAAGGCAGCGAGCGTCTTCCCCGAACCGGTGGGGGCGGCGATCAACGTGTTCCGCCCGGCCACGATCTCCGGCCAGCCCAGGCGTTGCGGATCGGTCGGCTCGCCGAAACGGTCCGCAAACCATTGGGCGATGATCGGGTGAAAGGGAGAAGTCGGCATAGTCTGCGGCGAATTGGGAGAGGGTCCATGCAGAATACGCCTCTCGCGGCGCGAATCCAAGGGGCGCGTCAATCTCCGCCAAGATCGCCGAGGCGGCTTGGTTCAACCCACTTTAGCTAACCGGCAATTTAGGGAGGACGCGCAATATTGGATCAGACCGCAGCGACCAACCGATAGAGACACGAGGGACCGTCTTCGCGGCCGGTTGGTCAGGCAAGGAAGAACCTTCGATGCGTTGGCGCTGGCTTGGTCATGGTTGGATGCTGCTTGCCGCCGGCGGCATCTTGCTCGGAGGTTCGCTCGCGTGCGCCGAGCAGCCCGCGCCCACGGTGGTTCTCGCGCCCAGCTCGGCAGCGCGCCGAACGGCGCCGCGGGGCGCCGCCTTGCCGGCGCGGCAATCGGTCGAGCGCGCCGATGGAGAGCCAGGCGGCAGCCGTCGCGAGTCGATGGTGCGGCTGCCCGGCGTGCCCGAGCGGCCCGACTTGATCTACGACTACCCTCGCGAACGCGCATCGCCCGCCGCGCCGGCTCCGCCGTCTCAAGCGCCGCCGAGAATGTCCGCTTCAGCCGGAGGCGCCGGCGATTCGCCTCGGGCGCTTCCGCCGGCTAGGTCGTCAAGGCCGGCGATGGAAGAACGAAGGCCCGCGGCGCAGACAGGCAAGCCGGTATCGACTGCCGTCCGACTCGTCCGGCAGGAGACCATTCCGCCGGGGACGGCGGCCCGAAATCTCAACATCGCTCCGGTCCCATCGCCCTCAAGCCGCCGTCCGATGAATGGGCGGTTCCCGATCGGCTTTCGGCTCGGAGGGGAGGGCGTCGTCTCGCTCGACGAGGCCAGTTCTCTGGCTTTGGAATTCAATCCGATCTTGCGCAGCGCCGCGGCGCAGATCGAGTCGGCGCGCGGCACGGCCTTGCAGGCCGGGTTGTGGTCGAACCCAAGGTTCGACACCAACAACCCCCAGGTGCTCGCCAGCGGACCGAACAATCAATACAACGCCGGCTTTCAGATGGAAATCCCCATGAAGGGCAAGAAGCGGCTCGATCGGTCCGCGGCCAATCAGCAGGTGCGACAGGCCATGTTCGACTACCGCACCGACCGCATGAACATGCTGACCGAGGTCCGGCGGCAGTTCTACGACTTGTTGGCGCAACAGCGCCGCGTGGAAATCTCGCGCGAACTGGTCACGATCGCCAAGAAGGCCCAAAGCATCGCCGAGGCGATGAAGGGCATCGGCGAGCAGGCCGACGTCGACGTGCTGCCCTTGTCGATCGAATATCAACGGGCTGAGGCGACGCTGCTCAACGCCGAACGAATTCTGGAAGGCCGGCGCCGCCAATTGTCCGCCACGATCGGTTTGCCGAACTTGCCCATCCGCCGCGCGGCGGGCCGTCTCGACGGCCAGTTTCCCCTCGTCGATGAGACCCGGCTGCGGCAATTCGTGGCCACCCAGCACCCGCGCGTGCTGACCGCGAGGGCCGAAATCGACCGGCGGCGGATTCTCGAGCGCCGCGCGGAGGTCGAACCATTTCCCAATCCCTACACCGGCCCTGCGACGGCCTGGGGACCGTCGACCCATCCGACGCAGTTTTGGTACAACATTCAGTTCAACGTCCCGATCTGGGACTTGAACCAGGGCAATCGCCGCGCCGCCACGGCCAACATCCGCGACGCCCGCGCCAGTCTCGGCATGTTGCAGAACGACCTGTTGCGGCAAGCCGCCGAAGCCTATGCGCGCTACCGCGCGGCCCACGCATTGGCCGACCGCTACGGCCGCGAGATCCTGCCGTTGGCGCTCAAGAACCAGGAACTCAATCGCGAAGCCTACGAGAAGCGCGAGTTCGAGCCGCTGCGCTATCTCGTCGCGCAACGGCTGCTGACCGAGTCGTATCTCGAGTACATCGACGCACTGGAAGAGGTCTGGAACGCCGCCGCCGAGTTGGGCAACCTCTTGCAGTTGGAACAGTTTCCGTAAAAGCCGTCGGAGGATCTCCCGCGGAAGGAGATTTCAAATTGGCCGCAAATCGGGGCTCGTGGTACACTATAAACATGACGCCTAAACTAACGCCGGAACAACGCGCAGCCCTTGACCGGAGCGACGGCCCCGTGCTCGTCGAGGACGACCAACGCAACCGGGTTTACTTCCTGGTCGACGAATCGACCTTCAAC
>DATNEC010000657.1:0-4901 GCA_035606815.1 Pirellulales bacterium | reverse complement strand
ATCGTCAAGGATTTTCGCGGCCGGGGTTTTTATAGCGACCCTCGGCTGCGCGAGATGGATTTGGAATTATCGGTGCGCGCGTTCGAAGGCGCGCCGGCGATCCAGGTCGTCCGCGTCTATTCGATCAAGGACGGCGAAAAGTACGAAGTCGACTATTGGTGCGACATCTGCTCGATTCCGATGTATGAATTGAAAGAATGCGAGTGCTGCCAGGGGCCGATCCGAATTCGCCAACGGCTGGTGAAAAAGGACGATCGGCCACGCCCCAACTCCGATAAAGGCCAAAACTGATGGAACGCGAAGAGCACGAGGAAACGCCGGAAATCGCCTTCGTGGGCGATTTGACCGACGCCGAAGGGGAACTGACGAGCCAACTGCTCGATGTGCCCGCGGGCGGCCGTTGCGTGCTGTATTTCGATTCGCCCGGCGGCAGCCCCTACTCGGGCACGTCGCTGATGTCGGTCATCTTATTGCGCGGTTTGCAGGCCACCGGCATCGTAACAGGGGAGTGTTCGTCGGCGGCGCTCTGGCCCTTTGCGGCCTGCACGCGGCGAATGGTGACGCCCTTTAGCGTGCTGTTGTTCCATCCCATGAAGTGGCAGAGCGAAGAAAACGTCGGCTTGGCCGAGGCCGCGGAATGGGCCCGGCATTTCGGCCAACTGGAAACCGATATGGACCGACTGCTGGCCGACTTGTTGGGCATCTCGCATCCGGAAATCGCCCGTTGGATGCAGCCGGGCCGCTATATTTCAGGAAGCGAGCTGGCCGGCGCGGGCTTGGCGGAAATGGTAGAGCTGAAAGCGCTGCGGCTGTTCGAGAAGAATGGCGCCGCCCGAGTAAAGCGGCGCGTCAAAGCGGGTCGGTGAAATTTTCTGCTCGTGGGGAGGTTCTCTGCTCATGGGGTACGACCGAGCGTTGCGGGCGGCCGGCGGCCGAACAGCGCGGGGCGCCCGCGAGCTTGCGGCGTCGTTGTCGCTCGTCGCGCTGGGGCTTGTGTTTGCCTTGGGCTGCGGCGGCCCGGAGGCCCCCGAGGTGGTCGTTTACGCGGCCGTCGATCGCGGCGACGCCGAGCCGATCCTGCGGCGGTTCGAGGAGCAAACAGGCATTCGCGTGCGGGCCGTTTACGACGCCGAAGCGGCCAAGACGACCGGGCTGGTGACGCGCCTGCTGGCCGAACGCCAACACGCCCGTTGCGACGTGTTCTGGAACAACGAGCTGTTGCAAACGCTGCTGCTGGCCAAAAACGGCTTGTTGGACGAATACGTTTCTCCGTCGGCCGCCGACTTGCCCGGCGAATTCAAAGATCCCGATGGCCTCTGGACCGCGGTTGCCGAGCGGGCGCGAGTGATCGTCTACAACACCAAGCATGTACCGGCCGACGAGGCCCCGCGGAGCATTTTCGATTTGACCAAGCCGCGGTGGCGCGCAAAAGCCGCGATCGCCAATCCGCAGTTCGGCACGACGCGCTCCCACGTCGCGGCCTTGTTTGCGGTGCTCGGCGAAGAACGGGCCGAGCAATGGCTTGAAGATCTCCGCGAGAACGAGATCCGGATCGTTGATGGCAATGCCGTCGTGAAGAACCTGGTGGCCGACGCCGAGCCGGGCGCCTCGCCGATTTACGTCGGTTTGACTGACACGGACGACGTTCAATCCGGCCTGGCCGAAGGAAAACCGCTCGGCATGATTTACCCCGATCAAGACGAGTTGGGAACTTTGCT
Organism: Pirellulales bacterium; assembly: GCA_035606815.1. Lineage (GTDB taxonomy): Bacteria > Planctomycetota > Planctomycetia > Pirellulales > JAICIG01 > JAICIG01. Next base: position 3,183 of record DATNEC010000657.1, on the reverse strand, counting down.
GACTCCCAGCGCGGTCGCCTTGGTGCGCGGCGCTCCGCATCCCGAGACGGCCAGGCGACTGATCGATTACTTGACGAGCGCGGAAGTCGAAGGGGCCTTGGTTGCGGGCGGCAGCGGATATTTGCCGATCCGGAAGAGCGCGAAGCCTTCACGGCTCGCTCCGCCCGAGCGCCGCATGCACGTTCCGCTGGACCAATGGTACGACCAACTGGAGCCGAGCAGCCAGTGGACGAAAGAGCATTTTCAGCCTTGAGCCAACCGCGTCAGCCTTGAGCAAACTGCTGTCATGCCGGACCGATGCCTTTGCTCGTGTGCTGCATTTTTGGTCTTTGCGACGCTCCTCGCGCCCCTGTTCGCATTGTGGTTGCCGGGCGCGCCCGCCGATTCTCAGGCGACTGCGATCCGCGGTCCGTCTGGGGTGGCGGCTGCGACGAATGCCGCGGCGGCGCGGTTCCCCTGGAAAACCTATCTGGCGAGTCTGGCCGTTTCCGCCGCGGCGGCGGCGCTGGCCGCGGCGATCGGAGGGAGCATCGCCGCGGTGCTCTCGCTCACCGATTTGCCGGGCCGCAGCTTCTGGGCGACCCTAATGCTGCTGCCGTTCCTGGCGCCCAGCATGGTCTGGACCCTGGGCCAGACCTATTGCTACGGCGCCGGCGGGTTGATGGAACGCTGGTGCGGCGACGGATTGCGGCCGTGGTTGTCGCAACTCGACCGCGGCGGTTTCGCCGGCGCGGCGCTGGTGCTGGCCGAGATCCATGCTCCGTTGGCGTTGTTATTGGTCGGCCGCGGCATGGCGGGCTTGCAACAAGCCGGCTTCGAGTCGGCAAGGCTCTATCTCTCGCCCGCGCGATTGGTCTGCTGGACGGCCGGCGCCGTGCGGCAAGAACTGGCGGCGGCGTTTTTGCTTTCGTTCGCCCTCAGCCTGGGCAATTTCACCGTCCCGCACGTGTTGCAATGCCGGCTGTACCCGATCGAAATCTACCTTCGTTTGACCAACTACCTTGACCACGCAGGCGCGGTCCGATCGGCGGCGGCGCTGCTGGTCCCGAGCTTGCTGGCCGCGCTATTGATCGCCGTAGTCGAAAGAAATCGATGCTACGGTAGCGCGGCCACCGCTTCGGCCATGCCGCCGATTGAACTGCGATCGAAAGCCTGGCTGATCGGCGCAGTTTTGGGCGCCTACTTGTTATTCACCGGCGTGTTGCCCGTATCGGCCATGATTTACCAATGCCGCTCGGCGGGCGATTTCGTTGCCGCGCTGCGAGATGCGGCGCCGGAGACCGAAAACACGCTGCGCATCGCCCTGGGCGCGGCGGCCCTCGCCGTGTTGGCCGGCGCCGCGGTCAGTTCGTGGATCGCCGGCCGCGGCGCCGGAATCGCGAAGCTGGCTGCCGAGATGCTGGTCGTGGCGCCGCTGGGCGTTGGCGCCCTGGTTCTAGGGTTCGCCTACGCGCAATTCTACAATCGGGCCTGGCCGATCGACCTCGCACGGCTGGGCGATACGAAGGGGCTGATCGTGATCGGACTGGCGGCAAGGAGTTGGCCGTTCGTGACCCGTGCATTGATCGCCGGCCGACGGCGCGAGGCGCCCGAGTGGCGCGAGGCGGCTCGGCTGGCTTCGCTCGGCCGGTTCGCCCGCTGGCGCTGGATCGGCGGCCCGCTGTTGTTCGAGCATCTCGCGGCCGGGGCCGTGCTGGCCTTCGTGCTGGCGATGGGTGAGGTGGAAATCAGCCAATTGCTCTGCGCGCCGGGCGACGGCACATTGGCGCTGCGATTGTTCACGTTTCTGCACTTCGGCCCCGTACACGTGGCGGCCAGCCTGGCCGTGTTGCAACTGGCCCTGACCGCGCTGCCCGTGTTCGCCTATTGGTTGTTTACCGACCGCTCGTTGCAAGTCGTCTAGCCCGCCTTCAGCCGCAGGTTTTGTCCGCGATGACCGACGCGATCGATTGCAAGCAGGTCGTCAAGCGTTTCGGATCGACGACCGTGCTCGATCGCGTCCAGTGGTCGGTCGAGCGAGGGCAAACTGCCGGGCTCGTCGGGACGTCGGGAGCGGGCAAGACGACTTTGTTGAGAATCATCGCCGGTTTGGTCGCATGCACGTCGGGCGAGGTCGTGCTGGCCAAGGCGCACCGCGGCGCCCGACCTCGGGTCGGCATGGTGTTTCAGAACTTGGCGCTTTGGCCGCATTTGACGGCGCGGCGCCACTTGGAGTGCATCTTGGCGGGCAAGCCCCGACGCGGGCGCGCCGAAGCGCTGCTCGATGAAATTAAGCTGCCGCAGGTTTGCTGGGATCGCCGCCCCGCTCAACTCAGCGGCGGCGAGGCGCAGCGGCTCGCACTGGCGCGGGCGCTGGCGGCCGATCCCGAAATCCTGCTGCTCGACGAGCCGCTCGCCCATCTCGACGCCGGGTTGAAAGACGAATTGCTGCGGCAGATCGGCCAGTTGCCCGGCGCCAAGGCGGTAACGGTCGTCTACGTTACCCACGCCTGGCGCGAGGCGGCGTCGATCTGCGCGCAAATCGCAGTCCTAGACGGCGGGCAAATCCGGCAATCGGGCGCGCCAGACGAGTTGTTTTGGGCGCCGGCGGACCGGAAGATCGCCTTGATGTCCGGCCCTCTGATCGACTTTCCGCTCGAATGGCTCGCGGCCGGGTTGATCGGTTCTCAAGGGGCGAACCAGGAAGATCTGTCGATCGTGCCGGCCGAGGACGGCCGAATTGGGGTCCGCCCTCAACAGATTCGTCTCGGCGATCCTTGCGGTCCAAGCCGTTGGAAGGTCTTGGCTTGTCGACTACAAGAAGCCGGCTGGACGATCGGTCTGGCGAACGGAAACCACGTATTGGAATTGCCGGCCGCGGCGCCGCCCGCGGCGAGCGAAGTCGGCATCGAGTTGCTGGCGCGCGGGCCTCTCGTTGCACGCGGCGGAGGGGTGTGATACAAGCAAGGATCGTCCGGCCTCTGGACGTCTACGGCCGGCTTGTCTCTCAATTTTGCGATTCATCCAACCCACGGAAAGCGGTGCGAGTGGCAGGCGGCGGACGCGGCAATCTGGTAGGCATCGACCTGGGGACGACGTTCTCGGTCATCGCCCATCTCGACTCGAAGGCCAACGCCGTCACCATCCCCAACCGAGACGGCGACCCGCTGACGGCCAGCGCCGTCTATCTCGACGGCGACACGG
>DATNEC010000654.1:0-2921 GCA_035606815.1 Pirellulales bacterium | reverse complement strand
GCACGGGGCTGCTCTACGCCATCGGCCGCTCGCTGTTCGGCTCCGGTCTTTCGGTGGCCGTCGCCAAGATCGGCACCTATCTGGACCAGGTCGTCGACGTGTTTTACGTGACCGACCGAGAGGGGCGCAAAATCCTCGACGAAGCGCGGCTCGCCGAAATCCGCGAGCGCTTGCTGGCCGATCTCGAAGAATTCGAACGCGAGCAGACCGGGCGAGCCCGCGGTTGGTAGCCAAGAAAACATCCGTGTTATTGGCGTCATCCGTGGTTCAATGGAACCACCGATGGTGCGGATAACAAGAATGAAGACAAAGCAAGGAGGCTTTTCAGGCGGGCAGTGCGGCGTCTGGTTGGTTCGACGGGGTCGGCGCCACACGGCCGGTGAAGCGGCAGCCGACGAGAATCTTTTTCTCGGCGCCCGACCAGTTCTCGGAAATGTGGACGATCCGCGCCAGCACGTAGATCAGCACGGGCGCCTGGCCCAACTCGACCGCCAGCATTTCGCACCCGGGGGGGGCATCGGCCAAGAAGGAGAAGCCGCCGGCCGAAAGATCGTGGCACTCGACATCGCGAAAGGCCGCCAAGTTCGGCAGTTGTCCGTCCGGGCAGGGCGCCAAACGTTGGATGCAGCGATAGCCGCGGCGCTGCTTGCCGCGCCGGTTGCGGTCTTCCGACAACCGCGCCGCGATCAAACGATGCACTTGCTTGTAGAAGCTGGTATCGCCCGCGTCCGACATCGCCTAAAAACCCCTCAAAGCTTGCCTTGGCTCGATGGCGCCGCCGACACCCCTGCCGGCTGCCCGCAGGCGACGCATCAAAGACCGCCACGCAATCCATAGGTTATTCGGCGCACGCCGGCAAATCGGCCGCCGCCCAGGACCGTCGTAGGACGGACTCTGGTCCGTCACCGCCTTCCCGGACGGACCGGAAGTCCATCCTACGGGCTTTTAGGCCGCGGGGCGGTCGCCAAGTTGGTAACGATTGTGCCGGTCAAGGCGGCCGTCAGGTATTGGTCTTCACCGACGGATCGTCGGCCACGTTGACCCACACGTGGACATGCGGAGTGCCGCGGAAATACCAGACGAAGGCCGGTCCTTCCAAGCGCCAGCAATCCCAAACCTGGTCGTTGCCGAGGTCGCCTTCTTTGTAGAAGGCCAACGCGCAGCGATCGAGGCCGCCTTGGGCGTTCAGGCAGCTCAGCACTTCGTCGCGATCGTTTTGGCGATACGGCTCGATCAGCTTCTGCAGAACCTTCTGGACCTGCTCCTTTTGGTCCCGCGACATTTCGGTCAGCGGAATGCCCGGCAACTCGGCGTCTTTGCCGCGGAAGCCAACCTGCTTTTCTTCGACGGGCAAGTTCGCCACCAGCGCCAACTTTTGCTGCTTGCCGTCGAGCATCTTGTACAGTTTGTTGGCTTCGAGGGCTTGCGGCCAGAAGATGTTGCCCGGATGGTCGGCGTCTTCGTCGAATTGGCCGCCGGCGGCGTGGCCGTAGAAGATCGGCCCGCCGAAGGCGACGTGCTCCGACGAATTGCCGTCGCAGCGCAGCGTCATGTGGCGGCCGGTCATCACGAACTCGAACTTGCCGTCGCCGGGGGCGCCGAACATGGCGATCGTCTGTTCGCGGCCGTATCCGCCGGCGTCGTCCTCAAGCTGCTGGTCGATCCGCTTGTGCCAGTCGGGCTGGATCATGCCCTCGAAGATGTGCCGGATGATCGCCTGTTGGTCGGCCGTGTAGAACTCGCTGGAGATCTCGGGCTCGGTAATCTGCCAGTTGTTGGCGACGCGCGTGCGGAGCAAGCCGCGCTTGGGGTCCATGTAGTCCCAGGCGAAGCACATCTCTTTGCGCTGTTTTTCCGAGAGCGACTCGTAGAGCGTTTTGACCAGTGATTCGGGCGCGCCGGCCGAGGCCGATGTGTCGGCCGCTTCGGCCCACAGCGGGAACGAACTGGCCGCAACCACGGCCGCGGAGGCCGCGCCGGCGGTTTGCAGGAATTGACGACGGCTGACTTCGCGGGCGTGGGAAGCGGAGTGAAGCTTCGTATCCGCCGGAGAATCGCAATCGGGGCAAGCAGGCGCTGGGCGTTGCATGATGAAATCTCCGTGGGCTGGTCTAGGCTAGGGAGAGATTGCCGCTATTAGAGCACAGGCTAGTGGTGAAGCAAACTTTTCAGGTTACACGGCCCTCCGCCCCGTCACTCGACCGCCCCTTGCACGCCTCCGGCGAATAGTTCGTTTTCTTCCTCGCGGCTGATCAGGATTTCGGGCTTGTAGCCGCCGAGCGCTTTGTCTCGCAATGCGATCAGTCCGAAAACGATCACCAGCGCGATCGGCAGCGCACTGACGTAACGGAAAGCCATGGCGGCGCCTTGGCCCTCGGCGCGGACGACTTCTTGCTGCTGTTCGGCGTCGAGCTTTTTGACCTCGTCCGTGTTGATCTTCTTCGTCGTTTTGACGCCGGCCAATTGCAGCACCCAATTCGATTCTTCCTCGACCACGGCTTGGGCCTGCAAACCGGAGGGAACCGCCACGACCGATTCGCGATCGTAGATGTAACCCATCACGGGCAGCACGGCGGCAATCGACAAATTGCCGACGCAACCCATCAGGCCCAACAGCCAAGCGCCGCCTTTGGGGAAGCGTTCGGCGGTTACGCCCAGCATGGTCGGCCAAAAATAAGCGATGCCGATGCCGAAGATGGTGGCGAAGGCGAACACGGAACCGGGCGTTTTCGCAGTGCTCAGCAAATACAGCCCCGACCCAGACAGAATAGCGGAGAGCGTCAGCATGCCGACGGGCGACAGCTTATGAGCGATCGGGCCGGCGAAGTGCCGCATGACGAACATCAACATGCTCGTGTAAATCAACACGGTCGTGCCCGAAAACTTGCCTTCCGTGATGCGCGTAATGACAGATTCCTGCC
>DATNEC010000653.1:0-6198 GCA_035606815.1 Pirellulales bacterium | reverse complement strand
TACGTCGGCAAATCGAACGGGCGCCCGAGGAACAAGCTGTACAGGTGAGCCAGCGCCAGCCCAGAGATGGCGAAGAGGTTCGGCGCCAGGATGCCGAACACGACGAAGCCCCAGCCGGCTTGCTTCAGATCGCGCAACCGTTCGCAAGCGGTGATGCCCATTTCCAGCAGGAACAGGCAGAGGATGCCGTGCATCATCGTGACGAACAGCAGGTTCTCGGCGGCGATGACGTTCTCTTTGCCGTAGGGAATAAAGAGCTTTCCGGCGACCAGGCCGATGAAGATCCCGCCGAACAGGAAGTACAGCCCGGGATTGAAAAACACTTCGTGAATGATCGCCAAGTCGAAGCCGCCGGCGCGTGCGCCATGCTTTTTCGGGCCGTGTCCGCCATGACCGCTGCCGCCATGACCGGCAGTGTCGATCGTGGACCGAACGGCGCCCGGCGCGGCCACTGCCGTGCCGCCGGCGCGGCGTGCCGCGCCATGCGCTTCAACGTCTTCGGATAGCGCCTCGTTCTCGTCGAGGGCTTCTTCGGCCCCGGGGGCGATATAGCCCGGCTCGTCGGGCATGTTTCCGAGCTTGTCCATGCCCTGGCGGCGGAGGCGCGCGATCTGATACAGGCACACCAGGCAGCCCGGCGTTTCCATGACGGCCAGTAAGACCGGCATGTAGCCGATTTCCTTATAGCCCATGACCATCAGCACGCCGACGCACGTCAGAAACGTGCCGGCCGAGTCGGAGCCGTAATAGCCGCCGACCGTGGCGCAGTCGACGCGGCGCATGCGGGTCATTTTCCGCAGCATGAAATAGGCGGTCAGGCCGATCACGATGTTCGCGCAGAAGCCGATGGCGGAGAAGCCCAAGGCTTCCATGAAACCCTCGCCGCTCATCTTGGCCAACTCTTCGCCGCCGTGCCAACCAATGGCCACCAGCAGGTACAGAGTGATTCCTTGATAGACTTGCTTGGGAAACGTGTAGGGAACCTTGAGAATCGGAATCAGAAACCCAAGGTAGAAAAACAAGAGCAGCGGCTGAAACAACTTCTGGGCGAAGCTCAGCCAAAAGTCATCGCCCAGCGCAATCGCTAGCAAGTCCATGCAGGCCGCCTTTCTGGCAGGTTAAACAACCACTTACCCCGGCGCGCTTGGTCGACGGGGATTGAATTCGCAGAATTTTGCCTTGCGCGTCAGGATGCCCGCCATTAGGGGGAAGCAAACGAGGTGCCATTCAATTTATGTCAACAAATCGTCAGGCGAGCCGCCGGAAGGTTTCCCTTGAAACCCGGTGAACGGACGCTTAAGGGCTTGTGTGTGCAGGGGATCTGCGCAAACAGGGGCCATTCGACTCCTCGCAGGCGCTAGCAACCACATTGCTCAAATACTATCCAAAAATGATTAAAAACGCCCAGTTGTTCAGTTTTAGGCCAAGAGACGATCGGCTGGCACAAGTACCTCAAAGCCGGTAAATGAATTCCTCTCCCACGCTTGGAAGAGCTATAAAAGCGCCTTCACAGGCGTAACCAATTCCCACGTTCCCAACTCCCAACTAGCCATTCCTCCCTACCTCGCTCATATCACGATCTATCCGATCAAATCGCTCGATGGCGTCGATGCGCCACAGGCGGTTTTGCTGGCCAGCGGCGCGCTGGAACACGATCGGCGATTCGCCTTGTTGGGCGAGGATGGGCAGTTCATCAACGGCAAGCGGTTCGACGCCCTGCATCGGTTGCGGACGAGCGTTGATTTGGCCGAGCGCTCAGTGACTCTCAGTACGGACGATGGAGCGACCGGCGCCGCCATGCGCATGTTTCATCTCGATGCCGATCGGCCGGCACTCGAGGTGTGGCTGCGAAGCTATCTTTGCCTGGACGAAGCCGTGCGGCTGGCTGAAAACTCCGAAGGCGGCTTCCCGGACGACACGGAAGCCAGCGGGCCGACGGTCGTCAGCACGGCGACGCTCGAAGCCGTGGCCGAATGGTTTCCGCAGCTCTCGCTCGCCGAAGTCCGGCGCCGCTTCAGGGCCAACCTGGAGATCGGCGGAGTCGCGCCGTTCTGGGAGGACCGACTCTACGCCGCGGCCGGCCAGGTCGTCCGCTTTCAGCTTGGCGAGGCCGTTCTGGAAGGCGTCAATCCTTGCCAGCGGTGTGTCGTTCCCAGCCGCGATGCGTTGACGGGCGAAATCACGCCGCAATTCGCCAAACAATTCTCGGTCCATCGCCAGCGGAGCCTGCCCGCTTGGGCCGCCGCCTCGCGATTCGATCATTACTATCGGCTGGCCGTGAATACCCGCCCAGTGCATGGAAACGCCCGGCAATCCCTTCGAATCGGAGCGCCGCTACGAATTCTCGGCACATTCCTGGGAGGCGGCTGATCTGCGAATTCGCACTCTTCCGATTCGGCCGCCGTGTCCGTGTGCAGTGGATGCCTGGAGGGCGGGTTGGCGGATTGCAAGCCAAGCTCCACGCCGCGAACAAAGAACCGGCGCGCTATTTCTTTTCGAAGCAGATGCCGTCGATTTGTTCGTGAGTATGCTCGGTGCGAACCATCACGCCCTGAACTTGGGCGGCGGAAACCATGACCCCGTCCAACTCCAGGCTCGCCGCGATCTCGGACGCGGTAGCATGCGGATGAAGGTGGATTCGCTCTTGGATCGACTGGGAAACATCACTCGTCATCCGAGTGGCCATAAGATCTCTCCTCTTTTGGGCCGCGGCAATCGCCGTCGGCAAACTGCACCTCCATGCAAATCATATACCTTGATCCAGTTGCCGGCCAACTTGCCGCCCGACGTGCTGATTGCTAATTTAGCGGTTTGCCCTGTTCTCGCCCCTCGAACACGTTTACGACACCGACCATGAGCGATCCCTACTTTCAGTCCTTGTTCGCCGAGCGAATCGGCGGAGTCAACTACGGCAAGGGCACGGAGATTTATAAGTTCGAGAAGATCAAGCGGGCCAAGCGAAAGGCGCTGGCCGAGCATCCCGAGCGCAAGTTAGTCGACTTCGGCATCGGCGAGAACGACGAACCGGCCGACGAATCGGTGCGGGCGGTGATGGCCGCCGAAATCAACAAGCCCGAGAACCGGGGCTATGCCGACAATGGCATCGCCGCCTTCAAGGAAGCCGCCGCCCGTTTCATGGATCGCCACTTCGGCGTCAAAATCGACCCCGTCAAAGAGGTGAACCATTCGATCGGCTCGAAGCCGGCGCTGGCGATGCTGCCGGCGGCGTTCATCAATCCGGGCGACGTGACCCTGATGACCGTGCCCGGCTATCCGGTGGCCGGCACGCACACGAAGTATTACGGCGGCGAAGTGCATCGGTTGCCGCTGTTGGCCGAGAACGACTTTTTCCCCGACCTCGACGGAATTCCGGCCGACATCCGTCGCCGCGCGAAGCTGTTGGTGATCAACTATCCGAATAGCCCGACGGGACGCGTCGCCACTCGCGAGTTCTACCAGAAGGCGATCGATTTCGCCCGGCGGAACGAAGTCGTCGTCGTGCAGGACGCGGCCCACATCCTGCTCAGCTACGATGCCAAGCCGCTCAGCTTTCTCTCCGTGCCCGGCGCCAAAGACGTGGGAGTCGAGATCCACTCGCTCTCCAAGGGCTTTCACATGATCGGGTGGCGGATGGGCTTCGTCTGCGGCCACGAACGGATCGTGCAGGCGTTCGCCGACGTCAAGGACAATAGCGACTCGGGGCAGTTCATGGCGATCCAAAAGGCCGCCGCCGCGGCCTTGGACGACGACGCGATCCCGCAGCGAGTGCGCGAAAAATACCGCCGCCGGCTCAAAAAGCTGGTCGACGTGCTCGTGCGATGCGGTTTCGAGTGCCGCATGCCCGGCGGCACGTATTTCCTCTACACGCGCAGCCCCAAGGGTCTGGCCGACGGCCGGAAGTTCGAAACGGCCGAGGCCGCCAGCCAGTATCTGATCGCCGAGCATTCGATCTGCACGGTTCCCTGGGACGACGCCGGCGCCTTTCTGCGCTTCAGCGTGACCTACGAAGCGCCCGACGAAGCGGCCGAAGACGCCTTGATGGCCGAGACCGAAAAGCGGTTGAAACAGATCAAGCCGGCGTTCTGACCGCACGGCGCCGTAGCTGGGCCGCGCCACGTGCTTATCGCCTCATGTTTGTGGCAATCACTCGCCGGCTTCTAGCGCCTGCGGGCCTGTCGAGGGCGGCGCAAATCCGCGGCGCATCGTGTTCTCGGTGATCGTCCGCGGCAGCACGAATTGCAGCAGGTAATCGTGCCCGCCTGCTTTGCTGCCGATGCCCGACATTTTGAAGCCGCCGAACGGTTGCCGGCCGACCAAGGCGCCGGTGATGCCGCGGTTGAGATACAAGTTGCCGACCAGCAATTCCCGTCTGGCCCGATCGAGATGGGCCGGGCTGCGCGAAAAGATTCCTCCGGTCAGCGCGTAATCTCCGCCGTTGAAAATGTCGAACGCCTCGTCCAAATCGCTGGCGCGAATCACGGCCAGCACGGGGCCGAAGATCTCTTCTTGAGCCAGCCGCGAACCGGGCGGCACGTCGGCGAAGATATGGGGACCGGCGAAAAAGCCCCGCTGCGCCCAATCGCCGGCATCCATCGCCAGAGCCTCGCGCCCCTCTTCACGACCGACTTCGATATAGCCGCGGATGCGGGCCAGGGCCTCGCCGTCGATCACCGGCCCGACGCCGCTCGCGGGATCTTCGGCTGGGCCGATTTGCAAGCTGCGCGTCGCCTCGACCAGCCGCTTGAGAAATACGTCGTACACGCCCCCGAGCACGATCGCGCGCGAGCAGGCCGAACATTTCTGGCCTTGATAACCGAAGGCGCTTTTCACCACCGCCAGCACGGCCTCGTCGAGATCGGCATCGTCGTCGACGATGATTGCATTTTTGCCGCCCAGTTCGGCGATCACGCGCTTCACGTGGCCGATGCCGCTGGCGGAAACCTCCGCCGCCTGACGATTGATCGCCAGCCCCACCGCCCGCGAGCCGGTGAAGGCGATGATCGCGGTATCGCGATGCGCGACCAAGGCGGCGCCCGCCGTTTCGCCGCGGCCAGGCAGATAATTCAAGACGCCCGGCGGCAAGCCCAACTCCTCAAAGATTTCCATCAACTTGGCCGCGATCACGGGCGACTGTTCGGCCGGCTTCATCACCACGGTGTTGCCCGTCACGAGCGCGGCGGTCGTCATGCCCGTGAGAATCGCCAGCGGGAAATTCCAGGGCGCGATCACGACCGCGACGCCCCGAGGCAAATACGTGAAGCGGTTTTCCTCGCCCGGCACGTCGACGCCTTGCGGAGCTTGCAGGGCGACGGCGTCGCGGGCGTAGAATTCGCAAAAATCGATGGCCTCGCAAACATCGGCGTCGGCCTCCCGCCAACCCTTGCCGCACTCATAGACTTCCCAGGCGGCCAGTTCGAAGCGGCGGCGCCGCATCGCCTCGGCCGCACGGCGGAGGAATTCGGCGCGGGCCTCCGTCCCCAAGGCGTTCCAAGCCGGCAGCGCGGTCTTGGCCGCCGCCACGGCCTCGTCGACGTGCCGCGCCTGCGCCGCCGCCACAAAGCCCACGACGCGATCGAACTCGGAAGGATCGAGCGACTCGAGCCGCTCGGGCGAATCGACTTCGCTCCCGGCGATCCACAGCGGGTACGAGCGGCCAAGCTGCGCCTTGACTTGCTCCAGCGCCCGCTGCATCGACTGCCGTTGCGACTCGCGCGCAAAATCGGCGGTCGGCTCGTTTTCGAAAGGCGCCGCCGGCTGCGACGCCGCGACGGAAACGGAAACAGGCGCCAGCGGACAAGCATCGCCCTGGGCGTGGTCGAGCGGGTTCATCAATAATTTCTCCGGCGAGACATGGTCGGTGAAACTCGCCTTGAGGAACGAATCATTCGAGGTGTTTTCCAGCAGCCTCCGCACGAGGTAAGCCATGCCGGGGATCAACTCGCCGTAAGGCATGTAAATCCGCATGCGGTAGCCCATGTCGATGAGCGCTTGCTTTTCCAGATCGCCCATGCCGTAGAGCATCTGCAGCTCGAAGCTGTTCGGCGGCAAGCCCAGATGCCGCGCCGCGGCAAGGCCGTGCGCGAGCGAGCGTAGGTTGTGGCTGCCCAGCGCCGGGCGCAACGTCAGGTGGTTGAGCATCAAGAACCGCGCCAGGCGTTCGAAATTGGCGTCCGACTGCCATTTCTGCTGAAACACGGG
>DATNEC010000546.1:0-3440 GCA_035606815.1 Pirellulales bacterium | reverse complement strand
CCCCAGCCCTCTCCCAAAGGGAGAGGGGGCGCCGGATCGCCCGCTCTCGACGAAAAAGGGAACATGCCGATGATCGTCGCCGGCCGTTACGGTCGCGGACGCACGGCCGCGCTGGCTTTCCCGATCACGTCGCCGTATGCCGACGAGCTGACGCACAAATGGGGCCAAGGCGACAACCGCTATTACGCCAAGTTTTGCCGCAACCTGGTCTACTGGCTGACGGAAAACTCGGCGATCGGCCGCCGCCGGCTGGTGGCCGCGGCCGACAAGCGGTTTTATCGACCGGGCGAAACGATCGCCATCTCCGCGGCGACTTACGACGAGACTTCGGCGCCGACGAAGAACTATCGCGTGGTGGCCATGGTCGAGCCGCACGCGGCGCCGGGCGAGGCCGAACCCGAGACTTCGCCGCTGCGCTGGCCCGCCGGAATGCCGCGGACCAGCGGCGAAGAGGCCCCCTTCATCGTCTGGGGCGAGGAGTTCGAGTTGCCGTTGGGAGGGCCGGCCGCGCCGATGCAAGGAAATCAGGGCCAGGGCAATCAACTTCAGGGAAATCAAGCCCACGGAATTCAACTTCCCTTGGCCGAAGCCCTATCGAGCGGCGCTTCGAGCCAGTCGCTGCGCGTGGAGTTGACGGCCTACGAAGACCAGACGCAGATCGACAGCACTTCGCTCGACGTCCAGGTCTTGCACGATCCGTTCGAGCAGCAGAACCCGTTTCCGAACCACGAATTGCTGGCGCGGCTGGCCGCCGGTTCGGGCGGCAAGGTGCTGCGCTCGGCCGAGGAGCTGGCGGCGCTGCTCAGCGACGCGCCGATCGACGTCGGGCCGCCGATCGTCCGCCGCCAGCCGCTGTGGAGCAATGTTTGGGTGTTGGGACTGTTGCTCGGGCTGTTGACGGTCGAGTGGTGTTGGCGGCGCGGCTTGGGGCTGGCGTAGTCTGGTAGACGGGAGTGGGAAATGAATCAGCGGTTCATCATCGCCATTTTCATCGCGGCGCCGGCCGCGCTCTCTTTCCGCGCATGGGGCGAGCCACCCGACAAAGCGAAGGCGCCGGCTGCGAATCGCCCGGCGGCGCCCGATCACGACGGCGAAGCTGAAAAACAGCAGATTCGCCTGGCCCAAGAGCACGTCAAGCGACTTTCGATGCGAGTCGCCGACGAGGCGGGCGATGCTGTTGAGGCCGTCGAACGGCCGTTGCTGTTTTACGGCGACCCCGCCCGCGTCGCCAATCACGGGACGCTGTGGGCGTTCGGCCGCAGCGGACGGCCTGCCGCCTTCATGGAGCTTTGGCAAGGCCCGCCGGACCGGCCATTTTGGTATCAGTCTTTGATCCGTACAGGCAACCAGGAGCTACGGTTGCAGTCGCCCGATGGCCGGCGTTGGCAGCCGCCTGGCGGCGAAATCAGCCGGACGAAGATCGACGACGCCCCGCCGCCGGCCGCAAGCGGGTCGGCCCGCTTGCGGCAGCTCAAATCGCTGGTTCGGCGTTTCACCGCGCACGAAGTCGGTGACCCGGACAACTCGCGTTTTGAGTTGCGGCTGCTGGTGCAGCCCGTCCATCGCTACGACGATCCGCCGAGCGGCGTCCAGGACGGCGCCGCGTTCGTTTTCGCACACGGAACGAATCCGGAACTGATTGTGCTGATTGAAGCCCTCGGCGCCGACACCGAGCGCGCCGCCTGGCATTACAGCGCCTTTCCGTCGAGCAGCGCCCAGTTGCACTTGCACATCGACGGTCGCGAAGCATGGACGAGGCCGGGGGCGCCGAACGTGGTGGGCCGGCCAAATGACGACTACTGGTTGTTTTCCCTTCCCGTGGAATCGAGATTGCCGCGTGATGAAGAGAATTCCTCGACGGGCGGCGAAGGGACGGGAGCACCGAAATGAAGACCTATCGCATAGGACTCAGCGCGGTTCTGGCGGCGTGTTTGGCCGGACGCGCGGCCGGCGAGCCGCCAGGGGACGCCCAACAAGATTCGGACAATGCCGCAAGGGCGCGCGTCTTGGAAGAGATGCGCAAACGGGCCGAGGGAACCAAGGTTTTTGCGGTTTCCGCGGGCAAGGAGGCGCGGGCCGAACTGGTCGCCGAGCCGCTGGTGCGCTACAGCGATCAGCCGCGCGTCATGGCCGACGCCACGATGTGGGCCCTCGGCAAGCCGGGGCGACCGGCGGCCCTACTCAAGGTCGAGGCGTATCGCCGCGATGACGGCGAGCTAGTCTGGCTCTACTCGATGGGAGCGACGTCCGAAGGGCTGATTCGGGCCGAGTGGAGAGACGGCCATCGCTGGAAATCGAAGGCGCCGGGCATTTCATGGCAAGCGCTGACGCCCGCCCCCGCAGCCAAAGCTTCGTCCGCGCTTCGTCTGCGGCAGATGAAGGAACTGTCGTACCGCTTTGCGGTGCGCGCTGACGATCCGGGTCGAGGGAAGGAGGAGTTGAGATTACTGTCCCAGCCGATTTACCGCTATACGGATCCCGATCTAGGTATTATCGACGCGGCGATCTTCGGCTTCGCATCCTACGGCACGAATCCGAACGCACTGGTGATCATTGAATTGTGCAAAGAGGCGGAGGGGAGCGCATGGCGTTTTGCCTGCTCGCGGGCGACCGACGCCGGACTCTCCGTGATCCTCGACGGCGCGCAGGCGTGGTCATGCCCGGCTACCGCCGTCGGGCCGGTCGAGCTCGACGCGTGGCTCTACTTTTGGGAATCGCCGGGCCGCCAGGGCGATTGAGCGCCGCCAAATTTTGGGAGCTGACTTGCGTTTCAGACACAATGTCTTTTACAATCGGCTGAATTAGCTGTTGCCGCGGAACCTATTCACATGCCCCGTTCTGCTCAAGACGTCACCGACGCCGAACTTGCGATCCTGGAAGTATTGTGGGACCGCGCCGCGGCGACGGTGCGCGAAATCGCGGAGCAGCTCTATGCCGCGTATTCGGCGTCGCAGCACGCCACGACGCAAAAACTGCTCGAACGTTTGGAAGCCAAAGGCTTCGTTCGACGCGATCGCGGCCGCTGGCCCCACGTGTTCGAACCGGCGATCGATCGCGAAGCGTTGATCGGCCGCCGGCTGCAACAAACGGCTGATCGCTTGTGCGACGGGTCGATCCAGCCGCTGTTGACGCACTTGGTCAAAGCCGGACAGCTCTCCGCCGCCGAGCGCCGCTCATTGCGGAATTTGCTCGATGAATTGGACGCGACGGGCGGCAGGCGACAGGCCAAAGGGAAGGCGACCGGCCAAAGGGAATAGGTGATAGGCGCTTGTCGCCTAAAAGCGAGGTGCAGCATGACGTGGCTTGTCACGATCGGTCTTGCCAACGCATCGCTGGCCGCGTTGTTGTCCGTCGCGGCGCTGGTCTGCGGGCGCTGCCTGCGGCGGCCGGCGCTCGCCCACCTGCTGTGGATCGTGGTGCTCTTGAAGCTGCTTGCTCCC
>DATNEC010000630.1:0-14212 GCA_035606815.1 Pirellulales bacterium | reverse complement strand
GGGCCGCTAGAAACCATCATAACATGCGTCGTGGCCGCTGGGCGGAAATCGCCCGCGACGGATTCGTTTGGAACCTTACAGCGAGGCGGCGATGACCTCTCCTCTACGAAGTTTCCGGCGATCGGCCGGGCGCTCCCTGGCGAATTGGGTGTTGGCGAATCGGGCGAGTTGGCTGCTGGTCTTGCTCTCGGCGAGCGGCTGCTGGCAGGGATCGCCGGCCAACGAGGTCGTCGTTTACACGTCGCTCGATTCCGAATTCTCGAAGCCGATCTTCGCCGATTTCCGCGGCGAGACGGGCATCGCCGTGCTGCCCAAGTTCGACGCCGAGTCGACCAAAACGGTCGGCCTGACCACCGACCTGTTGGCCGAGGCCGACCATCCGCGTTGCGACGTATTTTGGAACAACGAAATCCTGAATACTTTGCGGCTCGAAAAACGCGGTTTGCTCGACGCCTATCGTTCGCCCGCGGCGAAAGAGTATCCGGAGATCTTCCGCTCGCCGCGCGGCACGTGGCACGGGTTCGCCGCGCGAGCGCGGGTGATCGTCGTCAACACCGACCTCGTCGCCGAGGCCGACCGCCCGCGGTCGATCGAAGATCTGACGGCCGAGCGCTGGCGCGGCCAGGTCGGCATCGCCAAGCCGCTGTTTGGCACGACCGCGACCCATGCCGCTTGCTTGTTCGCCGTATGGGGCGACGAGCGCGCCGAGGACTATTTCGAGCGACTGAAGGCGAACGAAGTGCATGTGATGTCGGGCAACAAGCAAGTGGCCCAGGCGGTGGCCGGCGGCCAATTGGCGTTCGGCCTGACCGACACCGACGACGCGATCGGCGAACTGGAGGCCGGCAAGCCGCTGGCGATCGTCTATCCCGACCAGGACGAAGGGGGCCTCGGCACGCTGTTCATTCCCAACACGCTGGCGATCCTGAAAAACTGCCCGCACCCGGCGGCAGCCCGCAAATTGGTCGATTTTCTGCTCTCGCCCGCGATCGAAAGCAAGCTGGCCGAAGGGCCAAGCGCCCAAATTCCGCTGAATCCGGCGGTCGACGCCAAGACCCGCGTCGAAACGCCGAAGACCGTAAGGGCGATGCCAGTTGACTTCGAGGCCGCGGCGGGCAAGTGGGACAAGGCCGCCAGGTTCCTGCGCGACCGGTTTGCGGCGGCTGAATAGGGCCCAAACGAGCGACGGCGTGCGATGCAATCTCACGGAACATTCCTGACAGTCGTTCTGAGCGCCGCGGCGGCCTGTTGGCTGGGCTGGCCGACCGCCGCCGATCGGCCCGACGCCCGGCCTTCGCCCGAAGAAGTTCGCGACCAGGCAGTCGCCCGGGTGGAGCGCAGCTTGGCTTGGGCCGACGACGCAAGCCGCGGTTGCGTCGCCCTTGAACTGGCGCCGCTCGACGAGTTCTTCGCAGACGTCAAAACGCGCACTCCGCGGTTCGCCGAGGGCGTGCTCGGCTGGAGCAGCAAGTGGCGTTTCGTGGCCGACAAGCTGCCGTTCGCCAAAGGGGGGCGGCATGCCGAGTTTTTGCGGCAGGCTTTCAACGAGCAACTGTTTGCGCCCGACGATCTCTCGCGCGCCATCGAGCAGGTCGCTCGCGGCTACGGCGATTCGCTGACCGAAATCGAAAACCAGATGCTGGTCAAGCTACGCGAGGATCTAAGCGACTTGCCGCCAGAGACATTGCCCCGTTTCTCGGACCCATCGACGCTTTCGGCCGCCTATCAAGCCGCCCTCCAGCGGACCGCGGCCCATATCGGCTCCGACCTGAAGGGCGACGTCTCGCGCGAGGTCGTCTCGCTCATCGCGGGCGAGGTGCTCGCCCAGGTGGCGGTCCGGCTGGGCGTCTCGGCCGGAATTCTGGGCGCCGGAGCGAGCAGTTCCTGGGCGACGCTCGGCGCCGGCCTGGTCGTCGGGTTGATCGTCGATCAACTTGTCAGTTGGGTTTGGGACTGGTGGGCCGATCCGCGCGGGAACCTGGCGGCCGAATTGAACGCGAAATTCGACGCCTTGCGCGCCATGATCGTCGAGGGAGACGCCGGCACGCCCGGTCTGAGGAGCGCGCTGGAAGACTTCGGGCGCCGCCGAGCCGAGCTGCGCCGGGCCGCCGTGTTGGATTTATTGAAAAACCAGGGAATGTAACCGCCGGAGGCCCAATCTCTTGAATGCCGTCTTGAAACGATTCGTGCTTGTCTCGGCGATCGGCGGCCTGTCGTCGTCGTTCGCCTTCGCCGGGGCGAAGACCCAGGCAGCCAAAGAAGCCGCCGAATACGTGCTGCGCAAATTCGGCAAAGACGCGGCGGCCGAAGGCGCCGAAAAGCTGACGGTGCGCATCGAATCGTTGGCGTTGAAATATGGGGACGACGCCGTGCTGGCCGTCCGCAAAGGCGGACCCCGAGCGCTGCGCGCGATCGAGAAGTCGGGTCGTTACGGCCCGTCGGCGACCGCGTTGCTCAGCCGCCAGGGCGATAAGGCGCTGTGGATCGTCGAAAATCCGCGGCGGTTGAAGCTGTTCGCCGCTTATGGCGACGAGGCCGCCGAGGCGATGCTCAAGCACAAGGGGCTTGCCGAACCGCTCGTTTCGGCCTTCGAAAAACCCGCCGCACGGGCATTGGCCGCGGTTGACGGGCAAAACGCGCGGCGGCTGTCGATGCTGGCCGAAAGCGGCGAGCTGGCCAAGATCGGCCGTACCGACGCTTTGCTCGATACGATCGCGCGCTACGGCAACCGCGGCATGGATTTCGTCTGGAAGAACAAGAAGGCGTTGGCGGTTGGCGCCGTGCTGACCGCTTTTCTGGCCGACCCGCAGCCGTTCATCGACGGCACGGCCGAACTGGCCGACGGGTTCGCGCGGCCCGTCGTCGAAACCATCGGCGGGGAAGTCGCGCGCCGCGCCGATTGGACCTGGATCGGCGTGACGGCGACCGCGGCGATCGGCGCCTATTTCGCCTTGCGGTTCCTGGTGCGAGAGAGATTACGCGCGGCGCGGCAACGAACGTAGCTCCGCAACGCGCACCTGCGAGGCGTTCGCCAGATAGATAAGGACAGCGACATGGCGCGGTGGATTCTGATTGGCTTGCTGCTGTTGTTCGCGCTGTCCGGCGCCCTTTGCGTGGCGGCGTTCCTGTTCGGCCCCGCAATGCTGGCGAGAATGGAGGGCGTCGAAACCTATACCATCGAGATCAGCGATCACCGAGCGCCTCCCGCGCCGGCCGAGGAGGAGGCGCTGATCGATGACAAGCTTTCCGACAAGCATCCGCCCGCCTTCGACCCGCTGTTGGTCGATCCTCGACCGCTGGAAAACGGCTGGCTGCTCAATGCCAGCGCCGCCGTGATCGGGCTTGATACGCCGCTCATCAAACCGGATCTTGAGCCGGAACTGCTCCAACTGCACCCCTCCTATGCGAAGGCGATCGGCGAACGCTCCGACGTCTTGCCCTCGGTCAACCTGCTCGACGGCAAAGCCAAGCAATTCGATGACGGACTCTATGCCGCGCTCGACCAGGCGTATTACCAAGGGCTGGAGGGAAAGCTGCTCAGCCACGTCGCGCTGGTCCGCCGGCTGTACGCCGCCGCCGGCGCCGATAGTCCGGCGGCGGCTTATCTGGCGGCCGGACTGCAACTGGCCGGAGAGCCGATCGAGGCGGCCGATCTCGCCGCGCAGCAATCGTGGCTGCGCAAGTTTCGGGCGGACCCGACGCTCTCGAAGCCGATCGGCTTTTACACATGGAACGAAACCCTCTCGTCCTGCTTTCAATTCTTGCGGTTCTTTCAGCAATCGTTTGGCGAAGATGATCTCGACATTCCCTTGGCGCTTTCCAAAACCTTGGCCAACGACGACTCGTTGTTGGCCGATTATCGGCAGGCGGTCGATTTCTACTCGCGGCTGACGAACCCTTACGAATTGCTCTCGATCGCCGATCTTGCCGCGGCCAAGGTGGCCGATTCCGGCCAGTTCGCCGCGCTGTGCCGCCAGAAGCATCCGCGCCACGCGGCCGTGGCCCTGTTCCCCGCATCGACCTCGCGCGAGACCGAGTTGTTCGAAAAGCTGTTTCCGCGCGGCTTGCCGCCACAGGCGGATCTGATGCGCGAATTGGTCCGGCGAATCCGCTCGGGCGAAGTCGATCTGAAACCGCGCGCCGAGAGTGGCTGGTACGACTATCAAGTCCATGCGTTGGAAACGATGCTCTTGCCCGAGCAAGGCGCAGAACACGATAAGCTGTTGCTCAGCAAAGCTTACAAGAAGCGCATGCTCGAAGCCTTTCAGGCGCTGGTGACGAAGCGCCGCGAAACGCACTCGCGGAACCTGGCGAAAGCCGCGAGCGAGGCGCCCATGCCCCCGACTGACATCCAGCCGCGCCTGCGCGTCGAGCCTTGCCCCAGCTATTATCTTCGCACGGGCCGGGCTTATGCTTTTCTCGCCGATTTCCTGCAAGCGTCGCTGGGCGACGAGGTTTTGGAAAAGCTACACGGTTTGAGGCAAGACGGCGAGCGGTCGCAAACGCTCGCACAAGAACTGCCCTGGATGCGAGATTTGTTCTATGGTCTGTACCTGGTCAGCGCGGAAGACATCGGGCTGAAGGCTGACTTTGCCGCCGACGAGCCGCTGGCCGATGAGGCTCAGCAGGCTCGCTGCCACGAGTTGGCCCTCGCCTGGCTCGGCGAGGCGTTCACGGATGCCGATCTGGCCGCCGATACACGGGTCGGCGTGCCGATCTACGTCGATCGGGAGCGAAGCGCCACGCGGCTTTGGGCGACTCTCGGAGTCCGGCTGACCAGGCTCGATGCCGGCTATGCCATCCCGCCGCGCATCAAGCAAAACGACGAAGGCGATTGGCAAGAACCCGATTCCTGGCTGCTGGCCGAATCGAGCTATTTGATTCCGGTCGATGAATTCGCCGAGGTCGAATTGCCCGGATTGAAGGCTCTATCGCGCGAAGAACTGCGGGCGATCTGCGATCGCGAGAAGACCAAAGACGCGATCGTACGCGCATTGCAAGAATAAGCGGGACGCGGGCTTTTGTCACGCGGCGCCTGGGCGAGCGCTTTCGTCCTTAGCCGTCTTTCTCCGGGCCGAACCGCTCGCCGGCGCGCACCGGATAGCCGCGCAGAAGTTCCTCGGCCGAGAGCAACCGCTTGCCGGCGGGCTGCAACTCGCCCAGCGCGAGCGCTCCGTCGCCGGCCGCGATCAAGAGTTGGTCGCCTGCGGCCTCGATTACCGTTCCCGGCGAACTCGCCGAGCCGGCGAGAGGGCGAACTTCGCAGCGCCCGAGGATCAATCGCAGCGGCTCGCCTGCCTGCCGGCGCCAAAAGGTGTACGTCTTGGGCCACGGCTCCAAAGCGCGAATCTGGTTCTTGATCTCCCGCGCCGAGCGCGACCAGTCGATGGCGCCGTCGGTCTTTTGCAGGCGTCGAGCGGGACTGGCCAAGGCTGGATCTTGGAGTAGCGATTGCGCCTGCCCCGCCGCCAGGTCATCGATCGTCTGGCATACCAAAGGGGCGCCCAGAGCCGCCAGGCGAGCTTCCAACTCGACGGCGTTTTCTTCCAGATCGATGGCCGTGCGTGCCTGGGCCAGCGCGGGGCCGGAGTCGACGCGCGGGGTCATCTGGATCACGGTTACCCCCGTTTCGGCGTCGCCGTGATAGATCGCCCAGTTGATCGGCGCGGCGCCGCGATACTTGGGCAGCAGCGAGCCGTGCAAATTGATGCCGCCGCGCGGCGCGATCGCCAGCGTCTCGGCCGACAAGATCTGACCGTAGTCGGCGACGACGAACAATTCGGGTTCGAGCCGCGCCAACTCGGCCCGGGCTTCGTCGGTATTGATCTTCTCGGGATCCAAGATCGGCGTGCCGTGCTCGGCGGCGACCGCGCGCATTGGGCTGGGCGGCGGCTCGCGGCCCGGCCGCGCCGCGCGCAGCGGCTGCGTCACCAACGCCAGCACTTCGTGCGGAGTATCGTACAACGCGCGAAACGTGGGCGCCGCGAACGGCCCCGTGCCGATGACGACTAGGCGCATGGCGGAGGGATCCTTCTCTTCTATCCTTGCAAGCGCTCTAGCTCCGCGAGCCGCGCCGCGATCTGCTCGTCGCTGGGAATTTCGCCGCGCTCGCGCTGATTCAAAAACGCGGCCTCGAACTCCGCCAGCTCGCCCTGTACGGCCAGCCGCGCCGTCGGGCTGAGCCGGTCGATGAACAGCACCCCGTCGAGATGGTCGGTCTCGTGCTGCACGGCGCGGGCGAACAGGTCGTCGAGCTCGTAGGTCACTTCTTGTCCGGCGAGATTGTAGGCGTTGATCGTGATCTTCTCGGGCCGGCGCACCTGGGCGTACAGGTCTGGCAGGCTAAGGCAGCCTTCCTCGGCTTCGGCCGTCCCTTTCGGCTGGCTGAGCTTCGGGTTGATGAACACGAACTCCTGATCGCCGAGCGCCGAATCCGACGACAGATTGACGACGAACAGCCGGTACGGCAGATCGACCTGGTTGGCGGCCAGCCCGATCCCGCGGTGCTCGTCAGAATACATCAGATCGAACATCTCGCGCACCTGTTTGCGCAGCTCGGCGTCGACCAGTTTGATCGGTTTGGAAATTCTCCGCAGCGTGGGATGGGGGTAGTTGATGATCCGCAAAGACGAAGCTCCCGGCGCAGAATCAAGATGAAACCCCAATTATAGCCGGACGGGCCGCGTGCTGTCTTGGGGGCCTTAAGACCCGCTGGCGATGCTTGGGCTGTAGGCGGCGCCGCCGCCGGGATTGGCGGTTCCGCCGCCGCCCGAGATGTCTTGGTCGTCCGGCGGCGCCAGCGCAAGCACGATCAGCACGAACTTCGTCAGCGACCGGCTCGCCCAGGGCGCCGCCCACACGTAACAGTGCCCGTAGCGCCCCACGTCGCACGCCGTTTCCGGCACGTCCCTCTTTCCGCCGACGAATAGCCAGGGCCGTTGGAATGCGGCGTCTTCAAGCAGTTCGAACAGTTTATCGATCTTCTCCTGCGCCTGATCGACGATGGCGACGTTTCTTTCGTGGCGGCCGTCGATCGGGTAGCGAGGCATGGAGTGCAGGTCCGCTTTGCAAACTTCTTGGGTGAGCTTGATGATTTTGTCCTCCGTGAGCACCCGAGCTTCCGTGGTCAGCGCCACCCATGCCTGCGCCGTATCGGCGGTCAAAACGCGAGATTCAAGCATGGCCTTCAAGGGGCCGATGTCCCCCGCCGCGGCGCGCCGTTCCGCTTCTGGCGCAAAAGGCGCGCTGCGCGCCGCGTCGGCGGCTTGCAATTGGTCGATGATGCTCGTTTGATTGTGCAGTTCGGCCCGCAGTTCCAGGTTCCGCCGCCGAAGGCGTTCGCGTTCATCCAGGTCAGGCACGAGGGCCTCGATAAGCTCGTCGAGCGCCTGCTCGGACAGGATGATATGGTGACTGGCCGCCGTCTCGCCGATCGTCTTGTAGACCCCGAGCCGAGCGTCGGCGTCTTGCGGATCGATCGCCAGCCGATAGGCCAACTGCAAGCTTTCGAGTTCGTCGACGTCGACGGCCGGCTCGACGTCCCATTGTCCGACGACGCCTCGCTGGGTTCCGACGTTCGGGTTCAGGTTCCGGTTGAAAAGAAAGACCGCATTCAGCGACAGGCTGCCTTGATCGGAGACTTGCACCAGCCCCCCGCGGAGCTTCAGATGCCAGGCCAGCGAATTAGGATTTGCGGTGAACATGGCCAGGTTGTCGAGAACTTGCCGACGTTGCAAGTCCGACAGGGTGCTGCCCTGGCCGATCGTGCTGCGCGCCAGTTGGACGTGCGTGCAGCCCAGGCACGCCAGCACCAATCCGACCGTCGTTGCACGCAACCGCACGCCAGCGCTCCCGGCCACGACGGCCCCTGCCCGACTCTGGAACCTTCAAGATGGGGAAACTGCGCCAGAAATGCACGGACCAGGGGCGCAGCCGTCCGGGTATCGTCGAATTGTTCCGGAAACTTGAGCAAAACGGGCGAACTCCCATTGAAAGGCCGGCAGATCCGCCATCTGCTTGTCGCGCCATGATAGCCATGCCGTCCGCCGGACGGGCGGCGTGCTGTCTTGGGGGAGGTTGCTCAGGAAGCCGGCGGCGCCGATAATCGTTGTCGCGGAAATCTCTTTAGGCGTGAGCATTCGGGGGCCGCATGGCCGAGGCATTCGATCCGTATCACAAGTGGCTGGGGATTTCGCCCAAAGACCAGCCGCCGAATCATTACCGGCTGCTGGGCATCGAGCTGTTCGAGAGCGACCCCGACGTGGTCGAAGGCGCCGCCGATCAGCGGATGTCGCACGTGCGCACGTTTCAAACCGGGCAAAACTCGGCCCTTTCGCAGCGGATTCTCAACGAGTTGAGCGCGGCGAAGCTCTGCCTGCTCGACGCCTCGCGGAGAGCCGAGTACGACCGCCAATTGAAAGCGAAGCTGCAGGAGGCCGCCACGGCGAACGAGCCGCAGCTGCCGCCGGCCGCCCCAGCGCCTCGGCCCCTGCCTCAGGCGAAGGCGTTGCCCGTGCAAGAACCGGCGCCGATCGTCATCTCAGATTCCGCTTCACCCGTCTCGGTGATCCACAAGCGGGCGACGCGCAAAAGCCCGGCCTGGCGGCAACCGGCCGTGCTGGCGGGCGCCGGCGTCGCGGTCCTGGCGTTGGGCGCGGCGATCTATATTTTTTCCAGCGGCCCGAAGACCAACGTCGCCCAGGCGAACCGCGCGAGCGCGGCGGCGGAGAAGATCAAACGAGATGTTGTCAAACTGGCGCCGCAGCGGCCCAAGCCGGCGAAGCCGATAAAGGCCGCCGCTACGACCTCGGCATCGCCAAACCCGTCCGAAGCCTCTCCCGCCTCCGTGAACGCCGACTTTGAAATCATCGACGCCTCGTGGGGCGCCAGCGACGCGCGGGTAAACGTCTCCGACGTTCTGCGCCAGCATGTGAAAAACAACCGCCTGGTGATGATGGCCTGGGCGAGCCTGCTCGGCTCGCCGGAAGATCCCGCCAAGGGCGTCGAGAAGAAGCTGCGAATTCAATACCGCGCCCGCGGTCGGGTTTACGCGGTCGAATGTCCCGAATTCTTTTTCGTCTATCTCGATGGCAACCCGCTCGCTCCGCCGACCGATGCTTCTGACGGATTGGAACTGCTCGAGGCGCGTTACGGCGCCGGCGATACCTATCTCGACGTGCTGCCCCAAGCGCGCGAGCGCATCCGCGATGGCCGCTTCTCCGTCGCGGAAGACGAATTCTATAACAAAGACGTCGTTCCCGAAGGTTGGGAGGCAGGCGGCTGGGCAGGCGCTTTCAAAGTGCTCTGGGTACGCTACCGCAACGCGACCGGCGAACATTTCGCCTATGCCTGGAATTCGCAGCCGTTGACGATCGATTGCCGCACGCCGCAGACTGCCGGACCGCCGATCGATCTGCTCAAGCTCGTCGACGTCCAGCGCGACGCCGTGCAAGGCGAGTGGCGACTCGACGACAAGGGACTTGCAGCGCCCGGCGGAATGTACGATCGTTTGTGGTTTCCGGCCGACTTGCCGGACGAATACGTGTTGACCCTCGTCGCCGAGGCGGACGACGAATTGCGCGACGTCAGCACCGGGCTTGTTATCGACGGGCGCCAAGTCACTTGCTGCCTCGATGGCGGCAATGGCCTCTCTTCAGGACTCAACCTGGTTGACGACGCTTGGTTCAATCAACCGGACAAGAACCCGACCTTTTCCTGGCGCATGGCCCGGCTGCTCGAACAAGGGCGGCCTAACACGTTGACCTGCATTGTGCGCAAAACGAGCTTGCGCGTGCTGCGCGACGGCGCCGAGGTGGTGCGCTGGTCGGGCGATCCGCAAACCTTGACGGTACCGGCCCATTTTCACGTCGCCGATTCGCAAAAGCTTTGGATCCAGTCCTATGACATGCCGTTCCGCGTGACGAAGGCGGAATTGGCGCCGCTAGAGCCGGCCAAGAGCGAGATGCTCGTCCACCCCGAGCCGAACCAGCCGGTCGACCTGCTTGCCGGCATCGATCTCGAGCGCGACATGGTCCGCGGCGAGTGGCGCCTCGACGGCGCCTCGCTCGTTTCGCCCGGCGAAGACCCCGGACTTTTGCAACTTCCGGCCGTGCTGCCCGAGAATTATCGGTTGGAAGTCGTCGCCGCGCGCGAATCGGGCAACGATCATTTCTCCTTCACGCTGCCGGTCGGCGGGGCGCAGACCACGCTGATCGTCGACGCCTACGAGGGGAAGCTTTCGGGCTTGCAGACCATCGACGGCAAGAAAATCAAGCTTGCCGGCGAGAATGAAACCCGGCGCGAAGCGAGCATTTTCGCCGACGGCCAGCCGAAGCCGATCGTCGTTACGGTGCGCAAGAACCGCGTGCAGATGGTTTGCGACGGCCAGCCGTTGGTCGATTGGGCGGGGGACGTCAGCCGGCTCGGGCCGAACGAAAAGCTGCCGTACAAAGACCGCATCTACTTGGGCGGCTGGTATTCTCGCTACCGGATCACGAAGGCCGTGCTGACGCCGCTGAGTGCAGAGCCCGAGACCGAGCCGAGCGCGGTCCTGGCGGG
Organism: Pirellulales bacterium; assembly: GCA_035606815.1. GTDB lineage: Bacteria > Planctomycetota > Planctomycetia > Pirellulales > JAICIG01 > JAICIG01. Next base: position 3,655 of record DATNEC010000630.1, on the reverse strand, counting down.
TAAGCCGATCGACCTCCTCAAGCAAATCGACCCCAAGCGCGACGCGGTGGCTGGCGATTGGCAGTTGATCGACGGCGTACTGGTCTCGCCCGACGCGCCTTTTTCACGGCTGATGCTGCCGGCCCCGCCGTCGCCAGAATACCAGTTGACCGTCGTGGCGGAGCGCGTGAAAGGCGATTGGGGTTTGGCCACAGGACTTGTCATCGACGGCCGGCAAGTCATGGCGGGCATCGACTGCTTCGATGGCTATCACGCGGGCCTCGAACTGCTTGACGGCAAGTCATCCAATGACAACGAAAGCACGCTCAAAGGGCGGCTGCTGGTTGATGGACGCCCTAGCACGCTGGTGTACACGGCCCGGCGCGACGGCGTCGAAGTCACGCTCGATGGTCGCACCGTGATCGATTGGCACGGCGATCCGAACCGCCTATCAATGATCGAAGATTGGAAAATCCCCGATCCCGCAAGGCTTTCGTTGAACACGTTCAAGACCGTCTGTCGCATCAGCAAGATTGAGTTGGCGCCGCTGGTCGAGAATCCGTCCGCCAAGCCCGCCGCGCCGGCGCAAGTCGTCGCCGCGGGAGACAGCAGCCGCCCGCGGAACCTGGGCGATCTCGTTGCGGCCAAGGAATCGCGTTTGCCGCCGCCGGACGAAGCGACGGAAAAAAAGGCCCGCCAAGAAGTCCGCAAAACCTTCGCCGCCGATTTCGCCGCGGCGAAAACGCCCGCCGAAAAACGCAAGCTCGCCGAAAAGTTCGTCAAGCTCGCAGGCGAAACGCAGGACGACGGCGCCAGCGTCTACGTCTTGCTGCGCGAGGCGGTCGAGTTGGGCGAAGCGGCGGGCGATCTCGATCTGGTTTGGGAGGCGATCGACGAACTGGCGCGAAGCCATGCGATCGACGCGATCGGCCTCAAGCAGCACTCGCTCACGGAATCCGGGAAAGCGGCCAAGTCGCCCCAGCAGGCCCGCGAGATGGCCGACGACGCCTGCCGGCTGATGGCCGAGGCGCTGGCCGCGGGGCAGCAGGCCGCGGTGAAAAAGGTCGCCGCCCAGGCGCAAAGCTTCGCCAAGCGGACGAAAGACGCCGCGCTGATTAAGGAAATCGGCATTCGCGCCCGCGACGCCGGCAAGTTGGCCGGAGAATTCGAGCAGGCGACCGCGGCGCGCGAAACGCTCAAGACGCGGCCCGACGATCCCGACGCGAATTTCGCGCTCGGCCGCTATGAAGCCTGCGCGGCGGGCGATTGGAAGCAAGCCCTGCCAAAGCTGGCGAAAGGCGGCGACGCGAGCTGGCGAAAGCTGGCCCAAGACGACCTTGATATGGCCCGCGATCCGGCAACGCCCCAGCGGCAGATCGCCGCCGGCGATGGTTGGTGGACGCTGGCCGAGAAAGAGGCCTGGCCCGGCAGGCATTATCTGCAAAAGCGGGCCGCCGAGTGGTATCGCCGCGCGCAGCCTTCGCTCGCCGCAAAAGACAAGGCCCGCGTTGACGAACGGCTCGGAAGTCTGCTGGCCGAGGACGACGGCTTGCCCGCTTGGGAGCTGTTCGACCTTCGAGGCGGTCAACGGCGCGGCGGATACGTCCGGCTGCTCGAAGGGGGCGCCTTAACCACGTCGGTCGAGTACGAGGGACCGATCGACGTCTCCTTCGTGGCGCGCACCGACAGTTTGAACATCCGTCTGTTCGCCCACGGCCACGACGAAGCCGTAATATGGAATTGGGAGGTCAACCCGCAGGAACTGCGCGTCGTTCGGCCGACGGGCGACGCGACGGGCGGCAAAGTCGCGCCGTTGGAAGCGAACCGCTGGTACGCCTTGCGTTACGTCGTCACGCCGCAAGGCATCACGATTTCGGTCGACGGCGCCATCGTCTTCGCCGAGCGAAAGAATTACCCGAAGATGCCGCGGTCGCACATCCGCATCTACGGCTCGCAAGGCTCGATCGTTGACGTGAAAAAGCTCGTCGTCAAGCCGCTGGATTAGCTTTGGCAATTCCGCACTTCGCCAACCGTCCTTTTTTTGGGCTCCTCAGCGGCCGGAATCGCCCACGGATTCCGCGGAGGCGTCCTTTTAGCAGGAAACTGCATCGTGGCGAGACGAGTTCGCCATGCGATTTTGTTGACGCTTCGATTCGCCGCGGATTAGCATGGCACAGAGACGGGGTACGTCAACGCCCTGTTCCGCGCTTCCCGTCCCGCGATCATCGCGAAAGAGAAAGATCGACCATGCTTCGCAAGCCGGCCAGTTCGACGGCGGCGCTCATCGTCTGCCTCCTGGCAACGGCGGCCGGCGCGGCTGCGGGCCAAGAACCTCGGCCGCGGAAATATGCCCGCACGGCGGCAACCGCGCAAGGTTCGACCAAGGTCATCCGGCGATATGTGTCCGAACCGGTCGAAATCGTGGAGGGCCTAAGTTCGAGCGAAGCGCAGGCGCTGGTCGATGCGCCGATCTCGCGGAACTATCTGCCGCGGAATTTCGGCCCCACCGACGTCGGCGGCAAAGGGACCGCCACGGGCGACGGCATTCCGCAGGTGCCTTCCGATTTGGCCATCATCACGACCGTGTATGGCGGCGTCGGCGGCTTTGGCGGCGGCCGGGGCGGATGGATCGGCGGCGCGGGCCCTGCTTATGGCGGCGTCTTGGGCCGCGGCAGTTGGGGCGGCGGCTGGGGAGGAGGTTGGGGCGGAGGCGTGGCGGGATATGGCGGCTACGCTTCGCCGGTCGGCATTCGCGCGGCAGGCTATGGCTGGGGATACGGTCCCTACCAACGCAGCGCGGGCGCGTACGCCGGCTTTTCGGGAATTGGCGGCGGCCCGGTCGGCTATCCGTTTGGCTTCAACTCGGGAGTTTACCAGCCACGCTATTTCGCGCCGTACTGGTACTCGCCGCTGCGCGCCGGCTATGGGGTTTACAACCCCGGCTTTTACTACGGCAACTCGTACTACGGCGGCTACGGAGCGCCGGGCTGGACCGGCTACAGCGGGTTCGGCTTCCCGAATTCGTTCGCCTCCTTCGGCAGCTTCGGTTACCCCTATGCTTACGGCGTGTACGGCTATCCATATTACAACTACATGCGACCGACGCATGCCTATCTTCCCAGCTACGCCTATTTCATGTATCCGGGCATGGGCGGGCTGTATTCGCCGCCCGGTTACTTCGGCTTCCCCGGCTACTACGGATACGCCGGATATGGAATGCCGCTAGGCAATTACGGCTACGGCGGCGCCTTTTACTGGTAAGGCCGGCGATGGTCTTCCGATAACAGAGAGGCGTAATCGCGCTCGCGCGAGATGGCTGGGGCCACATCAGGGGACCACTTCGATGCACTCTCAAAGCCGTTTGCCTTGGCTCGTTGGCGTTCTCCTTGTTGGCGGCCTCGGCAGTCCGGCGCTGGCCTTGCCGCACTGGGCGCCGCGACCCTCGGGGCCGGTGGCCGCCTATGCGCCCGAAGTGCGTCACTTCATCGTCGTCTCGCCGACGCCGGTGGTTCAGGCAGCCGTTCGTCTCGCGTCTGTTCCTCTCGCCCAACGCCCGCCATCCGTGAGTTCCATTGCGGCGCCGCTCGCTCCACAGCCAATGATCGAGCCGGGCGCCGGCTTGCCGCCCGCGCGGCATCGGCGGCACGTCGCTCGCAAAGCGGCGCCGGCGCCGCTG
>DATNEC010000628.1:0-3789 GCA_035606815.1 Pirellulales bacterium | reverse complement strand
GGGCGCCCTTGCCGGCGAGCATGGCTTGCTCGCAGTCGAAATCGAAGAGCAGCGTCGCCGCCAAGTCGCCGTCGGAAAATCGCAAAGCATACCGCCATCGCGGCTGGCAGTCCGCCGGCGACGCCGACCAGAGATAGCTCTTGTCGCTGATCAGGCTATGCCGCAGGTGAATCAAGCCTGCGGCGCGGCTCACGTCGCGACGCTCGGCGACCGCCAGCTTCGGCTCGGCCGCCTCGAGCATCTCGCGATCGTCGTTCGCGGCGTCGTCGCTCGCGGGTTCGAGTTTCAGCAACTCGACGCGCGGCGCCGTCTGGATCAACTCCGCGACCTCACCGCCCCACAAGGAAATCGCGCGACGCTGCAACTGGCCGTGATACCACCAACTGCCGAGCGCGCCTGCCAGAGCAATGACGAACACGGCAATAATCGCATGTTTGCCCTCGATCAGCTTCGGCGCCGGGGAGCTTGCATCGGCCGGATCGTCAGGGGACCGCATCAGTGTACCGCTCCGGCTTGCCGCAATCGTTCGATCCTTTGCGCATCGTAACCAAGCCACTGATGGAGCACCTCCTCGGTGTGCTCGCCCAACTCGGGCGGCGCGTTGGCTCGCCGCGGCGGCTCGCCTTGCCAATGGAGCGGCCCTCCGAGCAAGCGATACTGCCGGCCCGCCGAGTCGGTCGCATCGAGCACCATCTCGCGCGCCGCGACTTGCGGCGATTCGAGAACCTCGTCGAGCGCCAACACCGGCGAGTGCGGCGTCTCGGCGGCAGAGAGCAACGCTTGCCAAGCCGCCGTCGTCCGTTGGGCGAAGAGCTGCTGCAACAGCGGAACCAAAGCTTCCCGATGCTCGACTCGATCGGGATTGGTGCGAAAGCGGGGATCGACAGCCCATTCGTCGCGCCCGACGGCGCTGCAGAACCGCTGCCACTGGCGATCGGCGCCGACGGCCAACACGAGGTGGCCATCGGCCGTGGCGAAGGCCTCGTAAGGCACGATCTGCGGGTGCGCGTTGCCCCAGCGGCGCGGCCGTTGGCCGGTGAGCAGCGCCCCTTGCGCCACGTTCACCAGGCTGGCCAAGGTGCAATCGGCCAAGGCCAGATCGAAATTGGCGGCGCCGCGGCCCTTGCCGCGAGCATACAAACCGGCCAATACGCCCACGGCGGCGTACAGACCGGTAACCACGTCGGTGATTGCCACGCCGACTTTCATCGGCTCGCCGTCCGGCTCGCCCGTGATCGACATGATTCCGGCGCTGGCCTGCATCACCAGATCGTAGCCGGGCAAGTGGGCCAAGGGGCCGGTGCGGCCATAGCCCGAGATCGAGCAACTCACCAATTCCGGGTTCAAGGTCTTGAGCCGTTCTGGCGTCAGGCCCAGCTTTTCCAGCGAGTCGGCGAGAAAGTTCTCGATCAAGACGTCGGCTTGGCGGACCAGATCGTCGAGCACCGCGCGGCCTTCCGGGTGGTTCAACTCCAAGGCCAACGACCGCTTTCCGCGGTTGCAGGAGAGATAATAGCCGCTCGGCCCTCCAGCCTCGACGAAGGGCGGTCCCCACTGCCGCGTATCGTCGCCGCTGCCGGGCCGCTCGACTTTGACGACGTCGGCCCCCAAATCGGCCAAAAGCTGGGTGCAAACGGGGCCGGCCAGCACCCGTGAGAGATCCAAGACCTTCAGGCCGGAAAGCGGATAACCGCCGAAACTGACATCCTGTTGTTCGCCCACGGAGGCCTTGGCCACCCTATTTTCTCGCAGTTGGTCGGACCGGGCCGGCGCTAGGGGGAGTATTCCGCGCGGCCGCTCCGCACTTCCCTATCGCCCCTAGAAAAGTATACTGGCGAAATCGTGATAAGCAGCCTTGAAAAAAGGCGCCCGACAGCCGGTCCCGAGAGAGCGCGTAATGGCCAATGCCTTTGATCCGTATCGCGAAGCCCTGGTCGTAGAACAACTAACGATCTGGCCCGAAGCCTACGACAGTTGGGACGAAGCGCAGCGCGAGCGAGTGGCCGCCCAATTGCACGCCGATCCGCAGGCCGCCGCCGACTTGGACTACGTGCGGCTGCACACGGGTTTTTGCCGGCAGATTACCGTCACCGACGCCGATCTGCAGCGGGCGAAGTAACGAAGGCGCCGACAAGTGACCGCTGAACTTCGCACCGTCCGCGTTCCCCTCGGGAAGCGCAGCTACGACATCGAAATCGGCGCCGGCAATTCAAAGCAGGCTGGCCGTTTCATCGCCGCGCTGCGGCGAACCACCCATGCGGTGATCGTCACCGACGGCCACGTGCAAGACCCGCACGCCGTGCGGGTCGCCGCGAGCTTGTCCGAGAGCGGCGTCGCGGTCGAGTTGGTCGTGGTCGAACCGGGCGAAACGAGCAAGTCGGTCGAGACGGTCGATGCTTTGTGGCACAAGCTGCTCGACTTGGGCGCCGATCGCAAAACGGTCGTCGTGGCGGTCGGCGGAGGCGTGATCGGCGACCTGGCGGGGTTCGTGGCCGCGACCTTCGCCCGCGGTTTGGCGCTGGTGCAAATCCCCACGACGCTGCTGGCCCAAGTCGATAGTTCGGTCGGCGGCAAGGTGGGCGTCAATTTGCCGGGCGCCAAGAACATGGTCGGCGCCTTTTGGCAGCCGCTGGGCGTATTGATCGACACCGACGTGCTGGCGACGCTTCCGCCGCGCGAGTACCGCGCCGGGCTGGCCGAAGTGGTCAAATACGGCGTGATCCTCGATGCCGAATTCTTCGCCTACCTGGAAGGCAGCGTCGCCGGGCTGATCGAGCGCCATCCCGACGTGTTGCGGCACGTCATCGCTCGCTGCTGCGAATTGAAAGCCCAGGTCGTAAGCCAGGACGAACGCGAAGAAACCGGGGCGCGGGCCGTCTTGAATTACGGTCACACGTTTTGCCATGCTTTCGAAACGCTGACCGGCTATGGACGGCTGTTGCACGGCGAGGCCGTGTCGATCGGCATGCTGTGCGCGTCGCGTCTGGCCGAGCGGCTGGGTCGGGTCGACGCCGCCTTCACCGCGCGGCAGCGAGATTTGCTCGCCCTGTTGGGCTTGCCCGTGGAAGTCCCGGCCGCGCTTGCGCCCGACGCTGTCTTGGCGATCATGTCGAAGGACAAGAAAGTCGAGCATGGCAAGCTGCGGTTCGTGCTTCCCACGCGGATGGGGCACGTCGAGTTGGTCGCCGACGTGGCGGCCGACGACGTCCGCGTTGCGCTGATCGGAAGCTAGATTTCATCCCTTTCGCGGTTTCCGTCTTTCGCATTTTCGTGATCCGCTTTCGCGTCGACCAGCGACATCTGGTTGGCAAGAGTCTGCCCGCCCCGCGCTCGCCACGCATAAGCTGCCCAAATGGCAGTAATCCCCCATTTTTTGGCGGGTTCTTCGTCCCAAACTTCCGAATTAATCTTTGTTGACTCCACGCGTGCGGTTGAAAAGAATTGAAGATACAAGGAGTTAGGAACAATCGAACCAACCGGCCGCCCAGATCGCGGTGAATTGGTATAGGGCTTGCACCCCGAATGGCATATTCTTAGCGAACCGGCAAAATTGCCTATTTGGACTGGCATCCGGGAACGTACCGCGAGGCGAAAAGAGAAGAAGCCGTGATGGCGCCTTCGATCTTGATCACCGACGACGATCGCGACTTTCGAGAGACGCTGCGCGGCGTTTTCGAGCCTGAGGGCTTTCGTACCGTCCTCGCCAGCGCGGGCGACGAAGCCTTGGATATCGTGCGCAGGCAAGATATCCATCTTCTCCTGCTCGATATGCACATGCCCCGTTTGACC
>DATNEC010000624.1:0-4340 GCA_035606815.1 Pirellulales bacterium | reverse complement strand
GTCGGCCGTGAAAGCTTGATATTCTTCTTCGGTCGGCAGCACGCCGGTGATGTCGATCGTCACGCGCCGCAGAAAGACTTCGTCGGAGCAGCGCTCGCTGGGCAGAATCCGCAGCTTTTGCAGCTTGGCATTGACTAGTTCGTCGACGTAGTTGACCGGCGGCTCCGGTGACGGCGTGTATTGCACGTCCTTCGGCAAGACCAAGGCCTGGCTGCCGACGGTGTGCGTCTCGAAGCGGGCCATCACGAACGCTTCGCCGCGATTGGCGGCCGTGACCAGCCCCTCGGGCGAAATGGCCGCCGAGTTGTCGTTATTCGTCAGAAACACGGCCAGGCTCGTCACATCGCGATCCGTGCCGTCGGCGTACTTGGCCCGAGCGATCATTTGCTGCGTGGCCCCGGCGCCTTCCAGCACGATCTGCTTGGGATAGAGTTCGACTTCCAGCACTTTGGGCGTTTCGGCGGCGTCGAGCGGGGCGCCGACTTCCAGCCAACGCAGCAAGGTCTGATACAGCTCGCTGTCGCGCTCAAAGCGCTTGCCGCCTGTATGCGGGACCGTGCCGTCGGTCTTTTCCATCACCAAGCTCTCGGCGGGCAGCGCCAGGTTGATGCGCCGATACGCCAACTCGTGGGTCAGGCGGTAGTGGTCGCCGACCGGATCGAATCCGAACAGCGACAAGCGGAAGCCGTCCTTGCCGCGGGCGGCGCCGTGGCAACTGCCCGTGTTGCAGCCGGCGCGCATGAAGACCGGCATCACGTCGAGTTTGAAGCTGATCGGCTGGTCGGCGGCGGCGTCTTTGACCGTCACCGGGGCCTTGACCGCATGACCGCCGAAGGCCACGTTCAGCATCGTGGCGCCGTCGGCGAGCGGGTGCAGCGTCGAGGCTTCGAGCTTCGCCAGCGCCGGGTTCTCCAGCGAGACTTGGGCCTGCGCCGTGACGTCGAGCGTCACGCCGTCGGTCCGCGTGGCCACGACCACAAACCGCTGGCGATCGCGGGCCGTGTTCAAGTTCACGTCGGGCGGGAAGACTTCGATCTTGGCGATCGCGGCGTCGGCCCGCGCCATTTCGACGCCGGCCGACAAGGCCAGCAGCAAGGCCGCCAAAGCTCGCACGGTCCATCCATAGCTGCTCACGGTTTTCTCCAATCGTCCAGGCGGAATAAAAAGCGTTTGTCTAACATCACTGCCCGGCAGGTTTCGTCTCGCCGGCCTTCAACGCCTTCTCGCGATCCAACCGCAACTGCTCCAGCCGCGTCAAACGCTTCTCCCGAGCGGGCGCCGGGGCTTGGGCCACGGCGACGGGCATTGGCGCGGGCGCCGGGGCGTTTGGCTTCGGCGGAAGCGGCACGTCGATCCGCAACTCGCCGGGGCCGAGACCATGCACGATCGGCTCCCCGTTGGCCGTCACGACGGCCTGGCAAAGCAGCGTCTTATGGCGGCCCGCGGGAGACTTTGCGGTTGTTTTGACCTTGAACACCAGTTCGGCCGTGTCCTTGGTCAGCTTGAGCGGTTCGGTTGTCGCTTCGAACGGCAGGCCCAGCAGTTGAACGGCCGCCTCGCCGTCGAACGGCTTGTTGGCCGTGACCTTGACGACCAGATCCGTTTCCTTGCCCTGCTCGACGGCGGCGGCATTGAAGGCAAAGCCCAAGAACGGCTCGGCGACGTCCAAATTGGCCAATTGCGACGAGACCAGCACCCGGCCGTTGCCGACCGTGGCCTCGCCCATGATGGCGATCTTCCAAACCTTGACCTCGGCGCCGCCGTTGGCGGTGAGTGGGATGAGGGCTTCCGTCTGGCCCTCGGCGATGGCGATGTCGCCCGACGAGCCGACGCCCGGCGGGTTGTAAAGCATGCGGACGTTGATCGGCGCCGTAAAGCCTTCCTTGCGCGTGGCGACGACCTTCAAGCTCATCGAGCCGTTCTTGACCAGCGGAACCTTGGGTTCGATGACGTTGATGGTGAACGGCGCCTCGGCCGTCACGGCCGTGGCCATGCGATGGGCCGTGTGGCCCCACACCAGAATATTGTTCTGGCCGCGAGCCAAGCCGGTGACTTGCTCCAGGTGGCCTTCGATCTTCTGGTTCGGGTCGGCGTGCCGGCCGATCACGTCGACCAGAGTCCCTGAAAGGGGCGTGCCGGGCGCGGCCGTGAGCAGCACGGGGACCGTGGTTTGATTGGCCGCCATCGGCACGGTTTCCAGCGTGACTCCGGCCGGGAGATCTTTCATTTCCAACGTCAAATCGCCGCCAAAATCGCGGCGGTTGGCGCTGACCAAAAAGGCGGTACGGTTGCCTTGCGGCACGTCGACCGTGACGTCGACATACTGCTGCCGCTCGGGCAGGCCCATCACCAGTTCCGGCTGAATTGGCTTAAGTTCGATGCGATAGGCATAGTCGGCCCGCCCCTTGCCCAAGTGGTCTTTGATGGTGATGACGTAAGTGTCGTCTTCAGGCGCCGAAAATCGCAGATAAGCGTCGGGCCCGCCGCTGTCGTCATTCGCCCCGACGCCAGCGCCATTGCTGCGATTGACATACATCACCGGATCGAGCGGCGAGCGAATGCCGCGGGCTAGCACGCGAATGTCGTAGACCTGGCCCTTTTTGGCGGCGAACTTGAAGCAATCGACGTCGCCGTCCTGCGAGATCACGCCGTTGAGCGCCATCGGCGCTTCGAACGCCGTGGCGGCAGCCGCCGCTTCGTTCGGTTCAACCTCCAGCACGTTGCCCAGTTCGCTGATCAAGAAGACGTTGGGCGATGGCGACAACCCTTTGTCGTCCTTGGCGAACAAGCCGAACGGCTCGGCCAGCAGCGCCCAGGGCGCCGTCGCGGCGGGTACGGTGAAAGGTTCCGCCCGTTCGCCCAGTGCGTCGCCAAGCCAGCGGAGATTGATCGCCTCGCCCGGCTTGCCGCCAGCGGGGATGGCAGCCGTCGGACGCGGGAACCGCCCGACGTGCAAACGGTAGGTGCAGGCGCCGTTGCCGCCGAACGCGCTTTCGCGGATCTGTACGATGTAGGCGCCGTCTTCCGGCGCTACGATCGAGGCCACCGCGTCTTGCCAAACGAGCGCCGCATCGTCGCAACTGGCCAACTCGAAGCGCTTGGCGTCGAGAATCGCGAGGTAGGGGTCGAAGAACGTGTTTCCCAGCCGGATGCCTTCGACTTCGGCCGTGATCCGTTCGCCTTTTTTGGCTTCGACCAGGTAGTAATCGACGTCTTCGTTGTTGACGAAGCCGTTAACCGTGCTGTCCAGGTTGATTTTCTGCGGCGTAGCAAATTCGTTGTTCGGTTCGACTTCAGCGACTTCCGGCAGGGCGCCGACGTTGAACGTCCGCAGGTTGGTGACGCCGGTCGCCGTCCGCACCCGCATCGCATGAATGCCCAGCCGGCAATCGGGAGCGATTTGCAGCTTGGTTTTGATCGTAGTCTCGTTCACCGCCTCAAGCTGCAAGACCTTGATGCCCGGGTAATAGAGCAGGATCTCCTGGGCATCGGCGAGATTGCCGCCGTTGAAGTTGACCTCGATTTCCGTGCCGCGCTGCGCGCCGTACGGGGCGATCCCGCCCAACGACGGGCTGGCGGCCTGAGCCTGGCTGGCGGCGAGAGCCGCCGCTACTGCAACGAGCGCGGCGGGCCAGCAGCGATACGGCGAGCGCAAGCGGCGGAAAACGCTCTCAGTCATGGTCACCTCTCTCAAGCTGTTCGTCCCGTTTGTCCCCTCTCCCTTTGGGAGAGGGTTAGGGTGAGGGCGGCGTTCGAGAAATCTCCGAAGTTGGAGCGACTCGCGATTTCTCCCTCACCCCGGCCCTCTCCCAAAGGGAGAGGGAGTTTTTCAGTCCCCTCTCCCTTTTGGAGAGGAAGTTTTTTTAGGCCAACAAGCCCTTGCGGACGTTACCGCCATCGACGATCTCGATCGGACGATCGCCGGGCGCCATCAACTCCTTGTCGGCGACGATGCCCAGTTGATGATAAATGGTGGTCGCCAAGTCGGCCGGTCCGATTTCTTCTTCTTCAGGCTCGCTCGCCGTCGAGTTCGACGAGCCGAAGATTGAGCCTTTCTTGATGCCGCCGCCGGCCAGCACCACGCTGAACACCTTGGGCCAGTGGTCGCGGCCCGCGGTGGCGTTGATCTTCGGCGTGCGGCCGAATTCGGACGAAACCATGACCAGCGTCGTATCGAGCAGGCCGTTGCGCTCCAGGTCGGTGATCAGCGTGGAGAACGCCTGGTCGAACTTCGGTAACTGCTGCCGCATGCTGGCGGTGATCTGGTTGTGCATGTCCCACCCGCCGTAGGTCAGCGACACGAACCGCACGCCCGCGGCCACCAGGCGGCGCGCCATCAG
>DATNEC010000602.1:0-4280 GCA_035606815.1 Pirellulales bacterium | reverse complement strand
GCCGTTCGGCCGCCGAGCCTGTCGCTTCCATCGAGCATGCAACCAAGCTTGAATCGCCGAGCCGTTCATGGCCAAACGCAAACTGCCCCCCACGCCTCTGTCGGCCAAACGCTACGACGTGGAGATGATTCGCGATTTTCTGGACCAGCTCGCTTTGGAGGTGCGGCTGCGATTGTTCGAAACGAGCGAGGGTCCGAACCAAAAGCACCCGGAATTGGTCGCCCAATTGCGGAAGTTCACCGAAAAATACGACGCCGGCTTGCTATTGGCTTGGGATCTGCGGCCGGAGGGCTGTTCCAGCGAAGAATACGAGGCCGTCCGCGACTATCTTCGCAAGGCCCGCGCCGAAGGCCGCAAGCTGCAACTCGAACACCTCGAAGCGCTCGAAGAGCTGTTCCGAGAGGCCCTGCGATGCGCCTTGCATCCGCTAAGCGAAGGGCCGATTGTCGCCCGGCAGCGGGCGGCCGATATGATCAAGAAATGGCAGAACGAAGGAACGCACGAAGCATAAGCGAGCTTCGCGGTGTCTGACTCCCCCATCTGTCCTGAATGCGGCGCGGCGCTGGCCGCGCGCCCGCGGCGCGTGGGGCGGCTGATTATCTGCCCGGTTTGCTGCAAGCCGGTGTCGCCTGCGGCAGCGTCGCCGGCCGATGCGACCAGCGAGAGATCGGCGGGCGCGGTTCGCGGCGCGGCGTCTCGCAAGGCGCCGCCGAGCGAGCCGCGCGGTGGTTCGCGCCGAGCGGCTGCGACCCTGTGGACGATCGAAGACCCCGAAGGAATTCGCGCCGAGACGCTAACCCAAGCCGCGCTCGACGAACAGGTCCGCTCCGGGCAGATCGACGCGCGGACCCTGCTGAGGCGGCACGACTGGCCCTCCGCCAAAACGGCCGCCGAGTTGTATCAAGGCCTGGCGGAGCCGATCGACGGCGCGCCGCCCGATCGGTTGGCGGGAAGTCCGTTTCCAATCGCAGCCGGCCCGGCGGCGCCCCCCTGGGCGCGGCTGCCCGAACCCGTCGATCCGCCTTTGCCACGGCGAAGACGGTCCGTGGATCGCTGGACGCTCTTGAAACTCGCCTTTCTAGTCGTCACAGGGCTGTGCGGCTTTTGGGTGTTTTTCCGGGCGCTGGCCAGCTTTGTCTTGCAACCCGCAATACCTCGCCCCGTTTTATTCGCCTTATATGCCGGATATTGGCTCGGCACGGCGCTCGTGGCCGCGGCGCTCTTCGCTGGGCGGTTGCCTTCGGCGGGCGGCGAACCGGAAGGGTTGCGCCGCCATTTCGGCGGTCGAAGAACGCGTTGGCTGCTGGCGGCTGGCGGCGTCGCGATCATGCTGCTGGTTCTATGGCTGGTTTGGTGAAGTGCGCCTCTTTCCCTTGCCAGCGGCGCCTGCGTGAGAAACAATGAGGCCATGCAAACGAGCGCGCAATGTCCAAGGAACGCCATCATGCCAGCCCGTCTTGGTTCTCTCGCAACGACCGCGGCGGTGCTGTTGGCGCTGGTCGCGAACCTCGCCGCCGCTGACCGGCCTCGAGCGCGCGACGCCTCCGTCAAATTGCCGCGGTACTGGCTCAAAGTCGGCCAGGAGTTGAACTACATCACGTCGAAGGAGTTCACGACCAACGACGGCCGCGAACTGAAGACCGACGCCAATTGGCAGCTTTGGGTCGTCCGTCAGAACGACGATGGCGGTTGGCGACTGGTGTTGCGGCACGTTTTGAGCATTCCCTCGTCCGAAAACCAAAAGCCGGCCAAGGACAAACCCGCCGAAGGCCCGTCGGAGCGCGTGACTTTGGCCCATTTCGACCTGTTCCCCGACGGCCGCGTGGTCTTGGACCCGTCGCAGTCGTTCCGGATCGAACCGGGGCTGTTGTTTCTGCGGCTGCCCAAGACCAGCCAAGAGGCGGCGGACGGCTGGGAAGACGTGCAGCCGACGACGCAAGTCAAATATCGCTATCGTTTGAAATCGACGGAGCAGAATGACGACGAGTCGGAGCTGTGGGTCGCCGAGGCGACGCGCGAAAGCGCGATGGATGAGATCCTCGCCAGCACTTCGAAATCGACGTTCTATTTCAACCGCGAACGAGGTTTAGTCGAGCGAGTCGAGACCAAGGATTCGCAAGGCTATTTGTTCGTCGGCAAGGGCGAGGGTAAAACCGAACTGGCCGACGTGGGCGCGTTCAAAACCGATTGGTGCCGGCAGCTCGACGAGGAAGTCGACGCCTATTTGGACGCCGACCAAAAGTATCAGCAGCTCATGCGGCAAGCCGAGCGCGACGCCGACAATACCGACATCTTGCTGGTTCGGGCGGCCCATGTGCTGCAAACCGCGGCCGAGGAGGCGAGCCTGCCGGTCGTCAAGGAACAATTCGAGCAGCAACTGGCCGATCACAAGGCGGCGGCCGCCATCGTTTCGCGCAACGCCCGCGATCGGGCCGACCTGCTCGGGCAGCCCTCGCCGCTGTGGCAAGCGGTTGATCTGAGCGGGCACCGCCATTCGCTCAAGGACTACAAGGGGAAAGTGGTCGTGCTCGATTTCTGGCACCGCGGATGCGGCTGGTGCATCCGGACCATGCCGCAGGTCAAACAGATCGCCGAGGAGTTTCTCGGCCGCCCGGTCGTCGTGCTGGGCATGAGCACCGACCGCGACGAGAAAGACGCTCGGCTGGTCGTCTCGAAGCTCAAGCTGAGCTACCCGATTCTCAAAGCCGAGGCGCTTCCGGCGAAGTACATGATCCCCGGCTTCCCCACGTTGCTGGTCCTCGATCAGAAAGGCGTGATTCACGACATGTACGTCGGTTACTCGCCGACGCTGGGCAAAGACGTTTCCGGCGTCATCGAAGAGTTGCTGGAAGGCGCGCGGGCCAGCGAATGACGGGGCCGATCGCCGGCCGGCGGCACGCGGTAGACGGCGTACCTTTTGTTGCGGGCGACGAGCGGCAGCTTGGTCGTCCAGCCGGCGAACGTAACGACGTCGGTAAAGCCGAACTCGCGGCCGAGCGCCGCCCACTCTTCCGGCTCGCGCTGTTCCCACAGTTCGCGGCCGCTCTCGATCATTAGTCCGCCGCAGCGCACCCAGCTTTGAGGCCGCGGGCGGAACAGATCTTCGCCATAGATCTTCCTCAGGATTTCGTTGATCTTCGGTCCCGACGCCGGCACGTAGGTCAACTGGTTCATCGCGGCGCCGTACAGCAGCACTCCGCGGCGAGTTTGCAATTGCACCAGGTCGATGCGCGAAGCGGTGAGGGCCAGTCCGGCGCCTTGCGAAATCGTGGCCAGCAGCGGATCGTTGGTCCAATCGCGCAGCCCGGCGTGGCGCTCGGTCGCCCGTGCGACGAGTTTCGTCCCTGCCAGGCCGACGCTCATCCCCACGAGCGCAATCGCGAATGCCGCGCGGAAGCGATACGCGGACGGCGACCATTGCGCGACAAGCGGCAGCCACCGCCGCCGGGCCAAATATGCGGCGCCCGCGGCCAGGCCCAGCACGAACCACGGCCCGACCACCGACGTCGCGATTTTCGCCAGGCAGACCGCGTCGATCGCAGACAAGAGCGCCGGCGCAATCCGCCAACCCAAGGCGCGAGCGTCGATGCCTTGCCAAACGCCGGCCGAATGGCTCAATAGCAGCAGGGCGATCGAAGCGATGCAAACGGTCATCGCCAGTTCGTCGTCGCGCCGCCAGGCATAAGCGGCGGCGAACAGGCCCGCCAGCGCGACGCCGCGCTGCACATGCCGAAATAAGTATCGATAACTCGTCGGCGTCGGAGCGGCCGAGACAAGCAGCAACCCCAAACCGACGGCCAGCATTACTTTTGGCGAAGACGGTACGTAAAAGTCGTGTCTCAGCATCATCCTGGTTTTCAACAGGCAATAGACCATGACCAGAGAAAACAGGGCATGCAGCGCCAGATTGCTCCGCCCGCGCGCAAGCAGGCCCAGCGCCAGCGCGGGAAACGCAATGGCGATCACGTCGTTGAAGCGGCCCGGCATCGCCAGCACCAGCGGCAAGGGAAGCTCGTCTTGTATGTTCGTGAGCAGGCCCAGCAGCAAACCCAGCGGAGCGCTGATGGCCAGACATCTCAGCAAGACGATCGACTGCGGCGGCAGCGACTTGACCTCGAAACGCAGACAAACGGCGGCGAGCGCCGTCGCGCAGGCCGCCGTGATGACGACCAGATGGTTGATGGGTACCGGCACTCGATGGTTGTCCCAATCGCGCGCGAAGACCGCCGCCAGTTGGCGCGTCAACTCGCTATCGACCGCGGGAATTCCGCGCGCGAGAA
>DATNEC010000600.1:0-10962 GCA_035606815.1 Pirellulales bacterium | reverse complement strand
TCCAGCCCTTGCTGACTCGGCGCTCGTAGCGGTCTTGATTGACCCAGTCGGCCGAAGAGACCCAAACCAGGTAGATCAGCGCCACCGCGACGACCCGCAGAATGCCCAGCACCGCGTCGAGATCGAGGCCGGGCAACAGCGAGGCGTCGTTCTGCGCCAGCCGCTTGATGAAGTCGGAGAAAGCGTCTTGGAAAGGCGCCTGGGCGCGCGCGTGGTCCGCCTGCGAACCCCAAATCGCGGCCGCCAGGCAGCCGCAGGCAATCACTCGATGCATTAGAGAATCCCGGGTGCTTTGACTTCGATGCCTTTGAGGGCCATCCGCAGCGCGTCGACGTTCGGCGCGACTTCGAAAGCCGTTTCCCGGTCGATCAATTCCTGGTCGACCAGACCCTTCAGGCTCATGGTGAAGTCTTGCATGCCTTCCCGCTCGCACATCCGGATGGCGTCGGCCAGTTTTTCGTCCTTCTCTTCCAGAATCAGTTTTCGCACGATCGAATTGAAGGTCATGATTTCGACCGTGGGCACGCGGCCGACCCCCTCCTTGATCGAGGGCAGCAGCTTTTGGGCCACGATGCCCTTCATGTTCATGGCGATCGCGCTGCGCAGCGAGGAGTGCATCGACTGCGGGAACAAGTCGAGGATGCGCCCGATCGTCGAGGGGGCGCTCGAGGCGTGGATCGTCCCGAACACGAGGTGCCCGGTTTCGGCGGCGTGGATCGCCGTCATGAACGTTTCCTCGTCGCGCATTTCGCCCACCAACATGACGTCGGGATCTTCGCGCACGGCGTGCTTCATGGCGATGCCGAAGTCGACCACGTCGAGCCCGATCTCGCGCTGGTTGATCAGGCACTTGTCTTCGGTGAACACGAATTCGATCGGATCTTCCAAGGTCAGAATGTGCTTGCGGTAGTTGCGGTTGATCCAGTTGAGCATCGAAGCGATCGTGGTGCTCTTGCCCGAACCGGTGACGCCCGCCAGCAGCACCATGCCCTGATGGAACTTGCACAATTCGACCATCGAGCCGGGCAAGTACAACCCCTCGAAGTCGGGAATCCACTGGTTCACTTTTCGCGCGACCATTCCCACGTGGCCCAACTGCTGCAGCAAATTGACGCGGAACCGCCACAGCGAACCGTCGACCTCTACGGTGTGGGCGAAGTCGGCGCCGCCGGTCTCCTCGAAGATTTTGCGGTTGCGCTCGGTCATCATCGGAAAGGTGATGCGGACCATTTCTTCGTCGTCGATCGGCCCGCGGTCGAGCGGCCGCAGGGTGCCGTTGACGCGGATGATGGGGGCCCGCTCGGCCTTGAGATGCAAGTCGCTGCCTTTGAGCTTGACCAGCGCCCGGAACAGCTTGTCGATCTCCAGTTCCTCGCGCTTCTTGAGGAACTTCGCCGCCATGGCATCATTGGTAATCGCGGTCGCCATGTAAACCTCGCTCTGTTGCGTTCTGTCGATTCGATGATTTTCTCGTCTGCCGGCGGAAAACTTCCTCCGCCACGCGCGTGCGCCGCCGCTTCGCGCAATCGTTGCTTACGCGCTTTGCCGCACCGGAATGCCCCGTTGGGCCATCAGCCGCTTGGTCTCTCCGATCGTGTATTCGCCGAAGTGGAAGATGCTGGCCGCCAACGCGGCGTCGGCGCGGCCGAACTCGATCGCGTCGGCCAGATGTTCCGGTCGGCCCGCTCCGCCGCTGGCCACGACCGGAATGGAAACGGCGCGGCTGACCGCCGCGGTGATCTCCAGGTCGTAGCCCTGTTTCGTGCCGTCGGCGTCCATCGAGGTCAACACGATCTCGCCGGCCCCCAGCCGCTCGACCTCGCGCGCCCAAGGGACCGCCTCCAGACCCGTGCCCACCCGGCCCCCGTTGATATGCACTTCCCAGAACTCGCGGCCCTCTTTCTGGACCCGCTTGGGGTCGATATTGACCACGATGCACTGGCTGCCGAAACGGCGGGCGGCTTCGGCCACGAACTGCGGGTTGCGCGGAGCGGCCGAGTTGATCGAGACCTTGTCGCTGCCGGCGTTGAGCAGTTGGCGAATGTCGTCGACCGTGCGGATGCCGCCGCCGACGCACAGCGGCATGAACACCACCTCGGCCGTGCGCCGCACGACGTCGAGCATGATCTCGCGCCCCTCGTGGCTGGCCGTGATGTCGAGAAACACCAACTCGTCGGCCCCTTCGGCCTCGTAGCGCGCCGCCACCTCGACCGGATCGCCGGCGTCTCGAAGCTGCACGAAATTGGTGCCCTTGACGACCCGGCCGCGGTCGACGTCCAGGCAGGGAATCACTCGTTTGGCCAGCATACTTGTACTTTAAGCCGCCGCCCCGGCGCGGTCAACGGCCCGGAAAAGACGGTGGCGGCAGCGGCGGCAGAGTCTCGCGAACGACGCCTTGCACCAGCGCGTCGGGCGGCAGCCCGGTGGCCAACGTCACCAGCGAGGCGGCCTGGGCGGCCTCGTTGAGCGTGTCGAGATAGGCTTGCTGCAAACGGACTAGGCTTGAGCGGGCGTTGAAAATCCGCAGCGCATCGACCTCGCCCGCCACGAACTGCTCTTCGAGCTTTTTCAGTTCGATCGGCACGTCGAACTGGGCTTCGGCGCCGGTTTCCTCCACCAGCCGGCGGGCCCGCTCGTAGCGGTCGATGGCGGTCAGGGCTTCGAGCTTGGCGCGGGCGCGCAGTTGCTCGTAGGTGATGCGCTGCTGCCGCGTCTCGGCTTGGCGCTGGCGGACCAACGGTTTGCCGCCGTTGAGCGCTCCCTGCTGGACCTGCCCGCGAAAGCCGTAATACTTGATGCCGAAATCGTCGGACTGATAGTAGGGGCCGAACTGCAGCGTCGGAAGCCGATCGGCCCTGGCCAGGCTGATGCTGGCTTGGGCCGCGGCGATGTTGGCTTGCGCGGCCAGCACGTCGGGCCGGCCGGCGGCCAACTCGGCGGCGATCGTCTCGACGTCCGCCGTGTTCGAGATCACGCTCCGCAGCCCGACGACGCGCGACAGATGCTCGCCGGTGGCGGGCATCCACCGCCAGTCCTGCAATTCCCCGGCCAACTGCAAGGGCGCGCTCGGTGGCAAGTTGAGCTGCCGGCCCAAGTCCAAGAGCGCCGTCTGATAGTTGGTCTCCGCCAGACGCAGGACTTGGACCGTCGACCGGGCATCGAGCCGGACCATCGCCACGTCGGCCGCCGACGCCTGCCCCGCATCGAGTTGCCGCTCGAGGATCGACAATAGCGACCCGTTCAACTCGGCGTTGGCCCGCGCCACGTCGCGCAATCCACGGCGGTAGAGGGCGGTGAAGTAGAGCTGCTCGGTCAACGCCAGGCTTTGCAGCTCGGTCTGCTGGATCGTCCAGCGCACGTTGGAGAGCGCCGCCGTAGCGTTGCGCTCGCGATAGCGCCGCTGGTGCGCCAGCTCGAAATTGACCATCACCAGATAGTACTGATAAATCTTGGTGGCGGCGTTCGGCTCGATGGCGGTCGCCGAGGCGGGCGCTTTTTGGATCGGCGTAGCCTGAAACTGGAAGAACGGGTTGAACGGATAGCGGCGGGCGACGCCGATCGCCGCGACGCCGACGCCTTCGGCGGCGCGCTGCGCCACGACGAGCGGATTTTGCGTCAGGGCCAACTCGAAGGCTTGCGGCAGCGTGAGCACGTACTGCGGCGAGCTTTGAACGATTGCCGTTTGGCGCATCTGCCCGCTTGGCGCCGCCGGCTGCACGCGCGCGGGCGGCCGCAGGGCCGGGCCATACCGTGGCCCATTTGATTCTTGAGCGGATCGCGGCGTTTGCAACGCGGGCAAGCGATAAACTCGCGGCGCCGGCATCGCCACCGGCGCGCGAGGCGCCAACGGGCCGGGCCGCTCCGCGCCGCCGCCGCCGCGCGCCAAGAGCGTGCAGATCGCCAGCGAAATCACCAGGGTGGCGGGTCGGTTGCTCACGATGTCGTTTGGTAAACCGTAGCGAACGGGCGCAATCTATCGTCTTTGCCGAAAAGTCGGGGGGTGACGCACTCTCCGAAATTTCCGCAGGATGCGACGCCCTAGGAGATTGTCGGCCAAGCATGGCCGGTGCGATGAGCCGGCAATTGTCGATTAAGCCGAACTTAGGTTTCGTTCGGTAGAAGCTGCCTCGTGCCGCTTTGCGCGAGAATGCGGCAAGCTGCCGCATCTACTTCTTGCGGCCAAACGTCAAATAGATCGGCGGCAGCAAAAACAGATTCAACAGCGTCGAAGTCGCCAGACCGCCCAGAATGACGACGGCCATGGGATACTCGATCTCGTGGCCCGGCAGATTGCCGCCGATCACCAACGGTACGAGCGCCAAGCCGGTGGTCAGCGCCGTCATCAAGATCGGCGCCAACCGCTCTTCGCTGCCGCGCATCACCAGCCCCAAGCCGAACGCCTCGCCTTCGGTCTCTTCAAGATGCCGGTAGTGGCTGACCAGCATGATGCCGTTGCGGGCGGCGATGCCCAGCACCGTCACGAAGCCGACCAGCGAGCCGAGCGACAACACTCCGCCGGCCAGCGCCGCCGCGAACACGCCGCCCACCAGCGCGAAGGGAATCGTCGCCAGCACCAACAGCGTCAACCGCCACGATTGAAAATCGATGTGCAGCAACAGAAAGATTCCGACCAGAGACAAGGCCGCCAGCGCAAACAAGCGCCGCCGCGATTCTTGCCGGGCCGCGTACTCGCCCAAGAACTCGGGGTGATAGCCGCGGTCGAATTTCAGCGTCTTGACGCGCTCTTCGATCTCGCGGGCCACCGAGCCGAGATCGCGGCCTTGCACGTTGCAGGTCACGTCGATGCGGCGCGAGACCGATTCGCGCAAGACTTCGTTCGGCGTGGGCACGGTTTCGACGTCGGCGACGTCGCCCAGCGGCACGTAGCCGTTCATCGCGCCGGCCGAGAGGCCCAAGCTCCCCGGATTGGGCGGGGCCGCGGCGCCGGGCGGGCCGTTCGCCCCGGCGATCGTCGTCGGGCGCGGCGCGCTGGCCGCGGGGGCGCCGGCCTGAGGCAGGTCGATCGGCAGCCGGCGCAGCGCCGCCAGATCGCTGCGCAGCTCGGGCCGCCCCCAGACAACCACGGCGAAGCTCTTCTGATCGTAGTAGACTTCGCCCACCTGCGTGCCGCGGACCAGCGTTTCGACCGCCCGGCGGACATGGCCCGGCGTGAAGCCGTATTGGGCCGCCGCCTCGGGGCGCAGGCGGACTTGCAGTTGCGGCACGAGCGCTTGCGGCTCGACCTTGGGCGTCAGCACGCCGTCGACATCTTTGATCGCCTCAAAGACTTCCTGGCCTTTCGCGCGCAGCGTCGCCAGGTCGGGGCCGAAGATGC
Organism: Pirellulales bacterium; assembly: GCA_035606815.1. Classification (GTDB taxonomy): domain Bacteria; phylum Planctomycetota; class Planctomycetia; order Pirellulales; family JAICIG01; genus JAICIG01. The sequence continues at coordinate 5,627 of DATNEC010000600.1, read as the reverse complement.
GGACCACGATCGTGGCCTTGGCGCCGGTCAACACTTCCTTGATGCTTTCCTTGAGATAGGTCAGCACGTCGCGATACAAGCCCGGATAGCCGTCGACCGTCTGCTGGATCTTGGCGACGGTCTTATCCAGATCGGCGGTCGGCTCGACGCTGATCCACAGCTCGGTGAAGTTCGGCCCCACCACTTCGTCGGCCACCTCGGCGCGCCCGATGTGCGAGCCGAAATTCCGCACGCCCTCGATGGCCCGCAGCTCTTTGCTGACGCGGACCGTGATCCGCGTCATGGCCTCCAGCGACGTGCCGGGCTTTTCGACCCAGTGCATCAGGAAGTCGGTCTCTTTGAAGTCGGGCAAGAACTCCTCGCCCAGCGAAAACACCGCGGCCAGGCTGATCGCGAATAGCCCCGCGACCGTGGCCACGGCCGCCTTGGGCCGCACGACGAAAAACGGCAGCACGCCCCGATACCAGCGCTTGAGCCAAACGGTCAGCGGCGCCTCGTGCCGGCGGTGCGCGGCGCCCGGCAACAGCATCAGCGACATGGCGGGCGTCACCGTCAACGCGACCAATAGCGAGGCCAGGATCGCCAGCATGTAGGAAATCGCCAGCGGCCGGAAGAACGAGCCCGATAGCCCTTCCAAGAACAGCACCGGCACGAAGACCAGCGTCACGATCAAGCTGGCATAGACCACGGCGCTGCGGACCTCGAGCGAGGCCGCGAGCACGACTTGATAGGCCGGTAGCGGATGTTCGGCCTGGCGATTCAGCTTCAGCCGCCGCAGGATGTTCTCGACGTCGATGATCGCGTCGTCGACCACTTCGCCCAGGGCCAGCACCAACCCGGCGATGACCATCGTGTTGATCGTGCCGCCCCAATAGTGCAGAACCAGCGCCGCCGCCACCAGCGACAGCGGAATCGCCGTGACGCTGATGATCGACGTCCGCCAGTCAAACAGAAACGCGACCAGCACCACGATCACCAGCACGCAGCCGACCAACATTGCGTGCGAAAGGTTGTGCAGCGAGCGCTCGATGAACGTCGCCGGGCGGAAGATCGTCGAATCGAGCTTGACGCCGGCCAGCCCGGGGCGCAGCAGTTCCAAGGTTTTTTCGACGTTGTGCGTGATGTCGAGCGTGTTGCCCCAGGGCTGTTTTTCGACGATCAGCAAGAGGCCGGGGCCGTCGTCGATGACCGCGTCGCCGATCGGCGCCGGAAAGCCCTCGACCACGTCGGCCACGTCGCCGATCCTCAGCGGGGCGCCGCCGCGAAAGCCGACGATCGTGTCGGCGATGTCTTGCGGCTCGCGAATGCCGGTCAGTTGCCGCACGGGCAGCCGTTGGTTCGGCGTATCGACGAAGCCGCCGCCGCTGAGCGTGGCCGCGTCGGCCGCCGCCCGTTCGACGTCGGCCAGCGTCACTTGGTGCGCCCGCAGGCGGTCGGGATCGGCGAGCACCTGGAACTGCCGGTCGCGCTGCCCCCAAATCGCCACATTGGCCACGCCGGGAATGGCCATCAGGTGCGGCCGGACCGTCCAGCGGGCCAGGATCGTCAAATCCATCTGCGAGAGCGTTTTCGACGTCACGCCGATCTTCAATACGCGCGCGGTCGACGAATGGGGCGACATCATCACCGGCGGCCGTGCCACCGTCGGCAGCCGCGCGGCTTCGACGCTCAGCCGCTCTTGCACCAACTGCCGCGCCCGGATCAGGTCGGTCCCTTCCTCGAAGATCAGCTTCACGCTCGACAGTCCGAGCACCGACTTGGAGCGGATCGTCTTCAGATACGGCGTGCCGTTCAGCGCATTCTCCAACGGCATGCTGATCATGCTCTCGACCTCGACGGTCGAAAGGCCCGGCGCCTCGGTCTGAATTTCGACCATCGGCGGCGCGAACTCGGGGAACACGTCGAGCGGGGTCGTCTTCAGCGTCTGCACGCCGAAGATGATCAGCATGACCGAGATGGCCAGCACCAGCACGCGCAGCCGCAAGGATGTCGATACCAGCCAGGTCATGTTATTTTCCGAAAATGCGAATCAGGGGCCGTGATGCCATTTGAACCGGTGTTAAGGAGAAAGGTTTGCATTTCTGTAGGGAACGCCCTCCGTGGCGTTCCGGGAAGTGCGAGTCGGCGCCCTTTCCGAGGTCTCGGAACGCCACGGAGGGCGTTCCGTACAGAATTTCGTTTACATGTCGTCAGACGGTATCACCTCCGAAGCAAGTCGTGATTGTCCAATTCCAACCCGGTGAGGTAGAATAGAAAGATCGAAATTGCGGCGTGGAAGGAAGACGGCGAGATGGCAACATCGAGAACGACGGACATCAATCGCGACCTGGCCGACAAGCTGGTCAACGAAGCCAGAAACGACCCTAAATTCATCTACGCGGGGAAATTCGTCGGCATCGTCAATGGCCGGGTCGTCGTCGTGGCGGACGATTGGGACGAGCTTGCTCGGCGGTTGCGCGCGATCGAGCCGGACCCCGCCAAGACCTTTGGCGTCGAGATCGGACGAGATTACGATGTCGTCGAAAAGATTTGGACGCATTTCTGAAGATGCCGCGCGCTGAATGGCCATTGCAACACGGCCGGCCGATCGTCGAGGTGAGTCTGGCACCGGCGCAGGAAGGTCAGCGTCTTGTCCGTCGCCTGCTAGCGGATACGGGCGCCGGAGATGCGCGGTCGGGATTCGAGCTTCTGCTGAGCGAGCACGACTGCTTGTCGTGCGGAGGAATCCCGTTGAAAGCGATCGTGCTTGGCGGCGCGTATGTCGGCTCATATTCGGTCTACCTGCTCGACGTACAGATCCCCGAGCTTGGCTTCAAGAAGGCCGTTCCCGCGGTCGCCGTGCCATCCCCGCCGTCTGGCTTTGATGGAATTGCCTGCTTTCGGTTCCTCAACCGATGGACCTACGGCAATTTTGGCGATCGAACGCAATTTGGCCTCGAGATCTAATTCACGCCGTAGCTCCGACACTCAGTAGCTCCGACGCTCCGCGGCGGAGATTCGGTCGCCCAAGGCGGCCTGTTGCCTCCCCGTCACGGATTGCCGGGGCTACTTGATTATTTTCCGAAACCAAACTCCGCGCCGAACAACTCGGCCGTACCGACCGTGACGATCTTGGCGCCCGCGGGCGGACCGGCCGAGAGCACGGCCCAACCGTCGACCACGAAGGGCGCCTCGACGCGCCGCCGCACGAACGTGTGCTCGGCCGTCTGCTCGTAAACCCACGTCCCGCCGTAAATGTCTTGCACGACCGCCGACCAGGGAATGCCGAGGCTGTCTTGCTTCGCCTCCAGAGTCAACGTCGCGCTCACTCGCTGACCGGGGCGGAACTTCTCCTCGCGATTGCTCAAGGCGTAATACAAATCGACGGCGGCGGCCTGGGGCACGGCCGTCGGCGGCGCGCTCACGGGCCTGGCCTCCAGCCCCGGGGCGGCCGACGCATCGGCCAGGCTCTTGACCTGGGCCGGCGCTTGCGGCGAAACGTCGCCGACTTCACCGGCATAGACCGGCACGCGAATCCAGACTTCATCGAGATCGACCACCTCGAACAACGGCGCGCCGGCCGGCACCACTTCGCCGGGCGCCGCGAACTCGGCGCGAATGATGCCGTCGCGCGGCGAGGGAATCGCCAACGGCTCGGCCTTGCCCGACTCGGCGTCGAGCTTGACGCTGTCGACCAATTCCTTGCGTGCGCTGGCCGCCGCCTGGGCTTTTTGGGCCAGTTCGAGCGCGGCGCGGGCCTCGTCGACCGTCCGCGCGTTGCCGGCTTGCTCGCGCAGCAGCCGCTCGGCGCGCTTCAGCGCAATCTGCGCCGCTTCGACTTGCACGTTGGCCTGTTGCAGTTGGCCTTCGGCATCGACCTGGGCTTGAGAAACTTGCATCTTGGCCTGGGCGTAGGCGACGCGCTCGGCGGGAGTCAGCACGTCGCGCTCGGGCGACAACAGCGGAGACAGGATAAAGACCGGCTGCCCGCGCGAAACCTTCTCGCCCACGGTAAGCGTGTGATCCGCCGAGGCCGGCTTGAGCGTGCCGTTGACGGGCGCCGAAACGACCAGCGAGGCCCCGGTCGGCAGCGTCACTTCGCCGCCGAACGTCCGCCGCCGCGCGACCTTGCGAGCTTCGACCGGCGCCGTTTCCAAGCCAAGCCGCGTCTCGGCCTCCGGCGTGAGCACGATCGTATTGAGTTTCTCTTCGTTGGCGATCTGGGCGACCGTAGCCGGCGGCTCGGATTTGGTTGCGCTGTGGGCCGGACGATTGCAGCCGGCGAGAGCCGCCAGGAGCGGCGGCAATGCGACCCAGGCCAAAAACACGGGAAGTTTCATGTCGGCTCGATCGCTTTCTGCGCTATCTGCCCATGCTGCCCGCCAATGCGAGGTTAGTCGCCGCGAATCGGAGCGTCAATGCACGATAAACGCGAGTTTAGTTCCCTCTCCCTCTCCCTCTGGGAGAGGGCCGGGGTGAGGGCGTGATGGCGAGGCGATTCTCCCTCACCCTAACCCTCTCCCAAAGGGAGAGGGGATTTTGTCCGGCCTATTTCCCAGTTCTCGGAAACGCCAATCAGCGCCGATTCTACTGATCGGTCAGTTCTTGGTAAATGTTGTTCGGGTGCCGCCTGGCGTCGAACGGCTCGATGATGCCGGCCTGCTCGAATTCGCTGCGCAGGTAGACGCGGTTGGGAAAGCCGTTGGGGCTGATGCTGCCTAGCCCGAAGGGATGGAACGAAAAGATCCCGTCGGAACCGCGAATTCGCCCGTACCAGTCGCGGCCGTAGTCGAAGTTATCGACCGAAAGGTTCACCGAATCATGGCAGCGCATGCACGACTTGCGATCGACCGAGATGAACCCGGCGTCGTAGCCCGCCGGCACCACGTGAAACCTGGCCGCGGTCGTCGGGGCGCAGGTCGAGACGCCGGCGCTTCCCCGCCACACGTCGCCGGCCGCCGAGCGGAACGCCGTGGTGCTCAATAGTTCGATGACCAGCCGATCGTCTTCCACCGGCGGCAAGCTATCGACGCCCATCGTTTCCTCGAACACCCGCTGGGCGGGCATGCGATCGGCCAAAGTTTGCACCGGCAGCTTCTTGGGCGTCTCGAGATGCGAAACCAATTGGGCGAGCTTGGGCTTCTGCTGCCAGGCCGGCCGCAGTTCCTTGATCCGCGAAGCCAAAGCTTCGGCATTCGGGAAGGGGCGAAACGCATCGACGTCCCAGTAGCCGCGTTTGCGAGTGCGGGTGCGCACTTCGAACGTGTAATCGCGGTTGTCGGGACCGCGCAAGGCCAAGACCTCGCCGAACACCGTGCCCAGCGGGAAGGTCCAAGCATACCCGCCGCGGCGATCGCCGCCGACGCTATGGCGAAACCAAACCACGGGCCGGATGTGCCCGCGAGCGTCGTAAGGCAGGCGGAAAAAGCGAAAGCTGCTGACGCCCTGCGCCCGGTGCGTGCCCGCGGGGCCGCCCCAAGGGAATTCGCGGTTGCCGTTGCCGAATCGTTCCCGACCGTTGGCCGAGATGTTGTGCTCGGCCGCATGGACGCCCGGAAACATGCCGTCCCAGAATTGATAGGCCTTGGGCATCTCGTCTTGGGTGTACAGCACCAGCCGGGGATCGGCCAACAACTCGGCGGCGCGCG
>DATNEC010000598.1:0-12120 GCA_035606815.1 Pirellulales bacterium | reverse complement strand
CGCGGATCGTCGCGCCGCCAACCCAGATACTGCCGGCACAACAGGCCCTCGGCCGTCATCGTCAACGACGGCTCCGTGCCGACCTGGTAGCCATAGAGAGAGCCATCCTCCGTCGCCTTGTCCAAATACTCGCCGATCTTCGTCAGCACAGGGCTGGGCACTTCGAGCCCCGCCATCCGCGCGCTTTGAAAGGCCATTACCACCCAGCCGGTGACCGAGGTATCGCTTTCGGTGCGGGGCAAATACTTCCATCCGCCCAATTCGGGATCTTGCGATTCGATCAAGAACTTGATCGCCTGCACCGAGGGACCGCGCAATTTTTGGTCTTTCGTCATCCCATAGAGTTCGCAGACGGCCATCGTGCATTGCGCGTGGCAGTAGAACCAATTGTTGTTGCTGCCTCCTTGAAAGAAATCGCCGTTGCCCTCCTGCATGCGCAGCAGGGCGTCGATGCCTTTGCCCACTTCTTTCTGATAGTCGCCCTTTTTATGCGTGTGGCCGGCGCCTTGAAATGCCAACAGCGCCATCGCCGTCGCCGCTTCGCGGAGATCTCGCTTGTCGAGCGCTCCCGACGCATACGGCCCCTTCAAACTCCAGTGGCCTTCTTTGCGTTGCTGCTTGGCCAGCCAAGCCAGCCCTCGCGTGACGGCGTCTTCGCTCTGGCCGTTGCCGCCATATTTCCCAAGCAGCGCTTCCTTCGTGCCCGGCTCGCGCCCCATTAGGGCGACGTCGATCGTCGGCGCCGAAAGATCGACGATCGGCTGGGAACCCATCAAGTCGATCTCCAACTTCTCGGGCTTCGTCTCCGCGAACGGGTCGTCGACCTTCGCCAAATCCGCCGGCGCGACGATCGCTTGCTCCTGGTTCGCATCGTCGCGCGAGAGCTCGACCGAGGCGTCGTCGAGCTGCTGGCCGAGTTCCGGCGAAGCGATGTCGAGAAAGATGCCGTTGTGGATCGCCTCGGGGGCGATATACCACAGCCCGAGAATAATCAGCAGCAGCATGTGGATGACGCAACTGATCGCCCAAGGCGGCGCCTTCTTCAACGCGAACCGCTTCAGTTCTTCGTCGGGATTCGCCGGCGTTTCGCGCAGCACCAATTTGCTCGGGTCCGCTTTGACCGCCAGAGGAACCGGGACGGGCCGCGGCGATGGGGGCGCAGGGGCGCTTGCCGGCGAACCACTCGCAGCACCGTTGCCTGGCGAGCGCGGGGCGTTCGCCGCCTGGTACGTTTCCGGCGGTCGCGGGACCGCTATGTTTGTTGGCGAGCGGGGGGCGTTGGCCCCCTGGTAAGCTACCGGTGAGACCGCCACAGGCGCCGCGACGCCAACGGGAATGGGAACCGAAGCGACCGGAATCGGCCGGGGCGACGGCGCGCGGGCCGGCGCCGCAACTCGCGGCGGCGTTTCGGGCAGAGGCGGGGGCGGCATCGGAGGTCGAAGCGTCCGGTCGTAGGCCAGCTTTTTGCCGACATGCAGCAGCGTCGACCTCGCCGCCGCGAGTTCGTTCAGCAGCCGCTGCGACTCGGCCACGTATGGCCCGCTGTGGTGCGCTCGGACGTGCGCCATTTGACGATCGGCCGCCTCTTCGATCACGCCCAGATCGGGCTCGAGCGACGTCAAGCCCAAGAGCCGGTAGAGGGTTGGAGGTTGCTCGGCCCGCGGAATGCCGAGCCAGCGGTAGTAAGGGTCGAACCCGGCTTCCTTTGCGGCGTCCATACCGTCCGTGGTCCTCGCGACAAAGCGCCCCGGCGCGCCTGCAGAGCTGTCGCTGCCCGGCGAGCGGGGGCCATCAGCGCCCTTGTAGACTCCCGGATCGGGCGACGCCATCGGCTGCTTCTCTCTGTACCGCCGGTTCCACGCCGTGAAGATAGCCAGACTTGAGCGTGCCCCTGCGATTCGCCCGCACGGGGTCGCGCCGCCGCGCGTCGGGAAGCAAACCCCGTCCTTATCTGAGTTTACCTGCCATTTCCGCAAGCGCCAAGCAAGAAGTCCAATCGGTTATGGGGGTTGGGGCGACGGTTCGACGCCGAAATAAAGCCCTACTGGACGGGCGGCCGGCGACCGATATAATGACAGCACATGACGCGGGGTGGAGCAGCCCGGTAGCTCGCGAGGCTCATAACCTCGAGGTCGCAGGTTCGAATCCTGTCCCCGCCATTTCTGGTTGTTGCATAGAATCGCAACAATCGGCAAACCCCGGCAAGTCCGGGGTTTTTTCATGCGCCGTCGTTGCCGATTGCGGTTCTCTGCCCTCCGTTGCGTGCGCGTGCTGCGCCGCTTCGTCCGCGTCCGAAGATTCTTCGCCTCGGACGGCCGCCGCGAAATGTTCGTCGGTCGTCATCAGGTAGTGCCGCATGGCCGCGCTCGGCGTGTTCCCCAGCCAACTTGTGACGACTTGCACCGGGTAGGATTCCACCAATTCCGTTTCCCGGCTCGCCCGGAGGTTGTGGAACAACCGGGGCCACGATTGCAAGGCCGGCGCGGCGGATAGCATCGAGATCTTATGCTGGCTCATGTCGGGCAAAAGCGAATAGCCGAACCATTCCCGTAGGGCGTCTATGCTATCCGCGTCGTCCGGCGACAAGCTCTTCAGAAACTTGCCCCACTCTTCGGGCGTCGGCGCGTCGGGGTCGAAATCGAGCCCGCACATCGAAATCGCCCCACCCCACGTTTTCGAACAATCGCTCCCCAAGCCGCAATTAGGCTATCATCGAAACCACGTGTTGGCCGGTCGTGCGCGGCTTGGCTGGGCGTCGGCCGCGAAGGCGGCCACTTGTTGCGTGGCAATCTTCGGTCATCTTGGGAAAGTTGGCACTGTTCGAGTCAGGAGCGACGTAGGCTGGGGGCGATAGCCCCGCCTGGCGACGGCGCATTTCCACGCTGGGGCTATTGCCCCGGCCCATGTTTCCGAACGATCGCTCCCCAAGCCGCGATTAGGCTATCATCGAAATCACGTGTTCGCTGGTCGCGCGGCTTGGCTGGGCGTCGGCCGCGAAGGCGGCCACTTGTTGCGTGGCAATCTTCGGTCATCTTGGGAAAGTTGGCCCTGTTCGACTCAGGAGTTCAGAATGGCAAGGCCTGTCCAATTCCTTTCTCGCGGGCAAGTTGCAAGAGCTTGCCGCCGAGAGCGACGTCTTCAATCGCCAGCCCGACGCTTTTGAAGAAGGTGATGCTTTCGGGGCCGCTGCGCCCGGCGGCGCGGCCGGCGACGACGTCGGACAATTCGACGGCGCGCGACCAATCGAAGACCCCCTTTTCGAGTGCTTCGGTGAAGTCGCCGGCCTCGTGGCGGCAGGCTGCGACGCTGTCGCAGACGATATTGTCGGCGCGGCGAATGGTTTTGACGTCGATCTCGGCGCGAGAGAGCCAGTTCGAACCGACTGCCGCCACGAACGCGCCCTCGGCCAGCCAACTGCCGTCGAACACGGGTTCGGCGCTTTTGGTCGCGGTAATCACGATCGGCAGATCCTCGGCGGCTTCCTGCGGCCGATCGACCGGCGTGATGTCGATCGCCAACTCGGCCGACATTCGCTCGGCGAAGCGGGCGCGGCGTTCTTCGTTGCGGCTGTAGACATAGGCGTGTTTGATCGGCCGGGCGGCGACGATGGCGGCCAATTGCGTTTGGGCCTGATGGCCCGTGCCGAACAATCCAACTTCGGCGGCGCCGAGCGAGGCCATCCACTCGGCGGCCACGGCCGTCGCCGCGCCGGTGCGAAGCTGGCCCAGGCGGTCGGCCTCGACCAGCGCCGCAAGTTCGCCCGTCTCGCTGTCGTAGAGTCCGACCAGAAACCGGGCGCCGCCGCGGGTCGTCGTATAACACTTCCACCCGGCGAGGCCCAGCCAAGGCGCGGCAGCGCTCATCGAATGCAGCACGATACCCTGCGATTGCGCGCGCTGCCGCGGCACGTTGCTCGCTTCGCCGGCGGCCAACCGCCGAAAGGCTTCTTCGACGGCGTCGATCGTCACCGACATGTCCAGCAGTTGCGTCACATCGGCTTCAGTCAGGTAGATCGCAGTCATCGTGACTTTTCCAAGGCGGCGATGGTTTGGAAATCACCCTTCAGCGAACGATAGAGTTGTTGATACTCGGGGAAGGCCCGATCGTAGTACTTCTGCGCGGCGCGGTTGGGCGCCGTTTCCTTCACCGCCTTGATTGTAGCCTGGCAGGCTTCGCGAATGTCCTTGAAGGCGCCGGCGCCGACGGCCGCCAGCAGCGCCACGCCATACCCTGGGCCTTCCTCGGAGTTGAGCGTGACGACTTTTTGTCCGAAGACGTCGGCCTGGATTTGCCGCCAGAGTTGGCTCCGCGAGCCGCCGCCCGAAGCGCGGATCTGTTTCACCGGCGTGCCCAGCGAGCGGATGATCTCCAAACTGTCGCGGAGCGAGTACACGACGCCTTCCATGATCGAGCGCACCAAATGTCCGCGGGTGTGCGCCAGCGTCAACCCGACGAACGAGCCGCGCGCTTGGGGGTCGGCGTGCGGCGTGCGTTCTCCGGACAGGTACGGCAGGAAGAACAACCCCGCGCTGCCCGCCTGGACGGCTTCCGCCTCCGCGGCCAGCAATTCATAGGGCTCGCGCTTGGACTTCATCGCTTGGAGCATGTCGGTCTGACAAAGTTGATTGCGGAACCATTGCAGCGAGCCGCCGGCCGACAGCGTGACGCCCATCATGTGCCATTTGCCGCGGACCGCGTGGCAGAAGGTATGGATTCGCCCCTCCGGATCGATTTCGACCGTATCGCTATGGACGAACATCACGCCCGAGGTGCCGATCGACGTCGACAGCACGCCCTGGTTGACGATGCCGTTGCCCACGGCCCCCGCCGCGCAATCGCCGGCGCCTCCGACGACCACGCAATCGGGCGACAAGCCCAGTTCGGCGGCGACTTGCCGCGTCAAACGGCCCGTCACTTCTTCCGATTCGTAGCAGCGCGCGAAGAGATCGATATCGAGTTCCAGCTTCGCCAACAGCGGCTTCGACCAGTCTCGCTTCGCCACGTCCAGCAGCAACATGCCGCTGGCGTCGCTGACTTCGGTGGCGAATTCGCCCGTCAGCCGGCGGCGAATTTCGTCCTTGGGCAGCAGCACCTTGCGCAGCCGCTCGAAATTTCGCGGCTCGTGGTTGCGCAGCCAAAGGATCTTGGGCGCCGTGAAGCCGGTCAGGGCAGGGTTGGCCGCCATCTTGATCAGCTTCCGCCGCCCCCCGGCTCGGCGCTCGATCTCGTCGCATTCGGCCGCGGTGCGCTGGTCGTTCCAGAGCAGGGCCCGGCGGATGACGCGATCCCGCTCGTCCAAGAACACCGAGCCGTGCATCTGGCCCGACAACCCGATGGACTTGACGTCGGCCGGCTTGAGCCGGGCTTTTTTGACGACGGCCTTGACCGTCGTCACGGCGGCCTTCCACCAGTCTTCCGGATCTTGCTCGCTCCATAGCGGTTGCGGATGGTAGGACGGATAGGTCTCGGTGGCCTCGGCCAGTATTCGGCCTTGGTCGTCAATGGCCAGGGTCTTCGTGCCCGAGGTGCCGATGTCGATGCCGAGAAAGACGCTCATGTCCGTTTAGGCTCCTGTTGCGGCTCGTGGATGGCGGGATTGTAACCCGCCGTTCGCGAGGGCGGCAACCAACGCCATTCTCATTTGACGACGCGCGGCGCCGCGGTTTACGATGCCAGCCATGTTGACGATGAGATCCGCAACGCGAAACGGGGCGTCTCACCCCGTTGGGGTGAACGACGGAATCTGGCGTTACGGATTTTCATGGCGCCGCCCTCGGCTGTCGAATCCAACCCCTTCGGGGTCGTCGCTGCTCGCTTTTGTCCTGCTCCTCGCGACAAGCATGGGCTGCACTTCGTCCAAGGACGCCGACGCGCCGGACGGCGGGGAGCCGCAAGCCGCTTCGCTCGCCGGCGTCGAACTGAAGTTGATCGTCGCCGACGATCACGCGCTGGCCGAAGCCGTGCGGTTGCTGCGCGGCGAATGGCAAGGCGCGACGGGCGCGAAATTGGAAATCGTCGAACAATCCGCCGCCGAACTGCTCGCGGGAAAAGAAATTCAGGCCGATGCGATCATTTATCCGGCCGAGCACTTGGGCGAACTGGCCCAGCGCGAATGGCTGGCGCCGATTCCCAAGGCGACGCTGGACGACCGGCAATTCGCCTGGGTCGAAATCTTCGAGGCCGAAAAGTCGCGACTCGCGACCTGGGGCACGGAGGCTTATGCGGTCCCCTTCGGCTCGCCCGTGCTGTGCTGTTTTTATCGGGCCGATTTGTTGAAAAAACTCGACCGCGGGCCGCCGAAAAACTGGGCCGAATACCAGGAGTTGGTCGAACTCTTTGCGGAGCGTGAAGAATCAGCCAATGCCGCGACCGCCGACGGGCGGGCGTGGTTCGCCGCGGCCGAGCCGTTGGCCGACGGCTGGGCGGGTCTGACGCTATTGGCCCGCGCCGCCCCCTATGCAAAGCACTACAACCACTATTCGACGCTCTTCGACATGGAAAGCATGGAGCCGCTGATCGCGACGGCGCCCTTTGTGCGCGCACTCGACGAGTTGGCGGCGGCGGCCAGGCACGGCCCCAACGAGAGACTCGATTTCGGCCCCGAACAAGTCCGGCGTGCATTCGCCGACGGTCGCTGTGCGCTGGCGCTGAGTTGGCCGGCGGCGGCCCGCTCGCGCGAAATGACCTCGGGCGATGACAAGCCCCACGCGGCGGATGAAACGCCGCAGGCGACCCAATTCGAAGTGGGCTTCGTCGAACTGCCGGGCTCCGACGACGTCTACAATCTCGGCTCGAAACAATGGGACAAGCGGCGCCCGCAGGACAACCCGCGCGTGCCGTTGCTCGGCGTTTCGGGCCGGCTAGGCTCGATTGCCAGGCAGTCGGCCCATGCCGAGGCCGCCGGACAATTGCTGGCGTGGCTCTCGGGGCCGAAGTGGGGGCCGCGCGTGAGCACCGCCTCGCAGGCCACGACGCTCTATCGCGAATCGCACCTGGCGGCGCCCGGCGAATGGCTTTCGGCGCCGGTGGAGGAGGCCGCGGCCCTGCAATATGCCGAAACGGTCAAACGGGCGATGTCGCACGAAGAGTCGCTGATGGCGCTGCGCATTCCGGGACGCGAGCGATATTTGGCCGCGCTCGACCAGGCCGTCCGCAAGGTCGTCGCGGGCGAGGCGGAGAGCCAAGGGGCTTTGGACGAGGCCGCCGCGGCCTGGAGCAAGATCACCGCCAAACTGGGGCCGGAGGCACAAGGCGCCGCTTACCGGAGGGATTTGGGTCTGCGATGACGCTGCCGTTGCGCGTAGCGATGCTGGGCACGGGCGCCATCGCCCGCAGCCAACATTTGCCCGCTTGGTCCAAGCTGCCCGAGTTTCAAGTCGTGGCCTTGGCCGACGCTTCGCCGGTTTCGCTGGCGGCCGTCCCTTCGGAGTTCCAAGTCGAGCAGCGCGTCGCCGATTATCGCGAGCTGCTCGACGATCCGGCGATCGACGTCGTGGATATTTGCGTGCCGAGCGCCCTGCACGCCGAAGTGGCGATCGCCGCCTTGCAGGCCGGCAAGCACGTGCTCTGCGAAAAGCCGATGGCCACCTCGCGCGCCGACGCCGCGGCAATGCTCGCCGCCTGGCGGAAAAGCGGCAAGAAGCTGATGATCGCCCAGCACATGCGGTTCGAGCCGAGCGTGCAGCAGTTGCGCACTTATCTGGAACACAACCCGCCGGGCGAAGTTTATTACACCCGCGCCCAGTGGCTGCGCCGCCGGCGGTTGCCGGCCCGGCCCGGCTTCACCGATAAGCGGCTGAGCGGCGGAGGCGCCCTGTACGATCTGGGCGTACACCTGCTCGATCTTGCGTGGTGGCTGGTCGGCTGCCCGGCGCCGACGAGCGTATCGGGCGTGACCTTCAATCGCTTGGCGCGGCGGAAAGACATCGGCAGCGAATGGGGCACCTGGGAGCCGACGACGATCGACGTGGAGGATTTCGCCTCGGGGCTGGTCCGGTTCGCCGACGGCAGCGCGATCTCGCTGGAAGTGAGCTGGCTTGGCTTTCAGCCCGAAGGCGAATTCTGGCGCCTGCAAATGTATGGAACGCGCTCCGGCGTCACTTGGCCGGAGGGGGTGATCGTCGGCGAAGACAATTTGATTCCGTGGGATCTGAAGCTGGCCGAGGCCAAGGGCGAGAAGGCCCACCATCACGTGATCCGGCAGTTCGCCAGGGCGGTCGTCGACGATACGTCCGTGCCGGTGCCGCCCGAACAGTCGGCCAACATCATCGCCATGCTCGACGGGCTGTATGCCTCCAGCGCCAGCGGCCGTGAGGCGGCGATCGAGCCGTTCGAGCTGACCTCGGCATAGCCGGCAGTGCAAAAGCCCGAAAAACGGCTCGGGGCCTTGTTCCGCGCTCGCCGCCGCCGCACAATAGTCGCCGAGTTGCCGTTTTTCAAAGCTGGGCGCGGCCGACTGCCGCCCGCGCCGTTTCGTCCCTTCGCTTCGCCACGCACGGAGATTACATACCATGTCCGCCTCTGCCACGCGCCGCGGTTTTCTCGGCGCTTCGATGCTTGCCGCGGCCGGCCTGACCGGCTTCGGACCGAAGACCGCGCGGGCCATCGAGCCGATCGCGCGCAGCGGAAAGGCGAAGTTCAAATTCAGCCTGGCGGCCTATAGCTATCGCGATCTGCTCGGCGGCAAATCGCCGCAACTCACGCTCGCCGATTTCATCGACGATTGCGCCAAAATGCAGTTGGAGGGGACGGAACTGACTTCCTACTACTTCCCCGCCGATACGGATGACGACTACCTTCGCAAGCTCAAGCTGCAGGCCTTTCGCTTGGGGCTTAACGTTTCGGGCACGGCGGTGGGCAACGATTTCTGCCATCCAGCAGGCCCCGAGCGAGACAAGCAGATCTCGCTGGTCAAGCTGTGGGTCGACCGGGCCGAAGTTTTGGGCGCCCCGGTGATTCGCATCTTCTCGGGCAACGCCAAGAAGGGACAGAGCGAGGCCGAAGCCCACACGCTGGCCCTCGAGGGCATGGAAGAGTGCTGCGACTATGCCGGCAAGCACGGCGTGGTGCTCGCGCTTGAGAATCACGGCGGGTTGACGACCACGATCGAGGGCCTGCTGTCGCTGGTGCAAGACGTCAAAAGCCCCTGGTTCGGCGTGAACCTCGACAGCGGCAACTTCCGCAGTTCCGATCCTTACGCCGACTTGGCCCGCCTGGCGCCCTACGCCATGAACGTGCAGATCAAAGTTTCCATGCATCCGGCCGGCGGCAAGCAGGAAAAGGCCGATTTCAAGCGCCTGGCAAAGATCCTCGGCGACGCCGGCTACCGCGGCTACATCGTCTTGGAATTCGAAGAGCCTGAAGAGCCGCGCGCAGCCTGTCCGCGATACATCGATGAGATCCGCCAAGCGTTTGCATGAGAAGCGCATCAAATTCGCCCGAATCGCGCGGCTGGCTGGGCTGGTGGACTTCAAGGCCGCTTTATTCGCGAATCCTCTGGGCGATGGTGCTGGGCCTTGCGGTCGGTTCGCTGTTGCAGGCTTACCGGCACTCGCGGGGCGTCGACGCCCCGCCGGCTGCAAATGGCGTGGCGGAAATCGCCGCGGCGCTGGGCATGCCGGGCGATCTGATCATGCGGCTGCTCGGCGCCTTGGCCCCGCCGCTGATTCTGCTGGCGGTCGTCCATACGCTGTTGAAGGCCGAAATCCCCGGTCGCATGCGCATGCGGCTGGTGGGCCTGCTGCTGCTCAATACGGTGGTCGCCATCACGATCGGCCTGCTCGTGGCCAACGTCGTGCAGCCGGGGCGCTGGAGCGCGATTAGCGTCGAACAAACGGCGCAGCTCCCTCTTCCGGAAACGGCCAATCCGCTGCTGCAATTCCTCGACAACATCCCCAAAAGCGTGCTCGGGCCGCTGGCCGACGATGGCAAGGTGATCGGCGTGATCTTTCTGGCCGTGGGTTTTGGCGTCGCGCTGCGGCGCGTGCGACATCCGCGCAAGCAGATCGTCGAAGACCTGCTGGAGATCGGCCTGGCGAGTTTTCTCGTCGTGCTCGGCTGGCTGGTGGAATTGATTCCCCTGGCGGTGTTCGGCATCGTGGCCCGGATCGTCGGCGAAAAGGGCTTTGCCGATTTCCTCGCGCTGGGGGCTTTCGTGGCGGCCGTGCTGCTGGGGCTGTCGCTGCAAGCGGGTTACTATCTGGCCCGCGTGCGCGCCGGTTCGTGGGTCCGGCCGGCCGACTTGCTGCGCGGCTGCCGCGATGCGTTGGTGATGGCCTTTTCGACCGCCAGTTCGACCGTCACCATGCCCCTCACGTTCGAGTGCCTGAAAGACCGCGTCGGGCTGCGCGAGGAATCGGCTAGTCTCGGCTCGCTGGTCGGCGCCAACTTCAACAATGACGGCACCGCGCTCTATGAAGCGATGGCGGCGCTGTTCATTTCGCAGATGATCGGCCGGCAACTGGGGCTGGCCGAGCAATTGATGGTCGTATTGACTTCGATCGTGGCCTCGGTCGGCGCTGCGGGCATTCCGCAGGCCGGGCTGGTGACGATGACGATGGTCTTCGGCGCCGTCGGCTTGCCCGTGGAATACATTCCCATCTTGCTCACGGTCGATTGGTTTCTCGACCGTTGCCGGACCGCCATCAACGTGATGGGCGACATGAACGTGAGCTGCCTGCTCGACGGCCGCCAGCGCGGCGAAGCACCGGAGCAAGGCTCACAGCCGGTCGACGGGCGCGGATCATCGGTCCCGCTGGGACTAGCCACGGATGAAACACCGATGAAACACGGATGAGCTTCTGTCGCGCGCCACCGTCAATAAGGCGAGCGAAAGCAAGCGATGACGCTTGCTCTACGGTTGCGGCTTCGCCGCGCCACATCGCCATGCCGTCAGAAGGGAAAATCATCATCAGCGATTGCTTCTACTTCTTTTGGCTCTCCAAATGCGCCATAGATATCCTTGCTGACGCCGAAAGCTCCGGCGACCTGATTATTTTTTGTACAGGCGTCTCTAAGCCGGTCCTTCTCGCTTGCGCTGAAGTCATCGATTTCCAAGACTAGATCGGTCAGTCGCCTTGCAGTTGCATAGGACTTCGAGTTCTCAAGCGCTTGGACCAAGGCGCTTCGCATACCTCCTCGCAATTGACTGCTTCGCAGTAACGCCCTTGTGATGCTGATTGCGAGAGCCTCAGGAACGTCTAGCGTTCCCGGTACTGCCTGGATCTTCCCGACGAAACCGTACGGATCAGCGCCTAGGCGTACCGGCAAAACAGGCACGCCTCTTCCAAGCGCCCAGCCCACTTCTTGATCCGTCCATTTACTGCTGTGGAAATCCAAAGTTACGAGCGCCGCTAGCGCGTGCATGGAGCGCAGAGCCAGCGAAATCTCATTCTGCCACTCCAAGTTGGGTTCGATGTCTTCGTGTGCGACAAAAGCTGAAATGCCGTTTTCGAGAAGCTCACCTTTAAGCTTTGACACTTGGATCTTATGTTGCGACACATGACTCAAGAAGAGTCGGAGATAGCCATCGCGCCAAAGACGTCGCACGTCGACGTCTGAAGGAGCCATTCGTTGCCCTAAAGCCATCTCTGGGGAAGTCAGCGGGGTGATCGTCACTTCGCCGAGCGGGTCATTCGGGTAAAGGCGATCCAGGAAATCGAGTTTTTCGCCCAATTCTTTCTCAATTCCAGAAAGACGCTTCTGTGCAGCGGCAAAGAGCGGGATGGGAACTTCAAGCCGCAACGCCCAAGTGGTGGTCCCGCCATTCCAATTGTCGTAGTCGGTCGCGTCGAAGTGCGCATGCGAGTTCTCTAATAACTCGACCAGCTCAGCACGGTTCTGATGCCGGCAGATGTCGGTCAAAGTCGCCACAACATCGGCTATCGGCTTTGGATATGAGTTTTCAAGCATGGAATCCCTTCAACGAAACATTAGTAACGAGTTTGCCTGATAGGAGAGTTGGCAAGGCTTGTCACAAACGTGCGAGAGTGCGAGCGAATCGGCCAGTGGTCTCGAATCTCAGTCGCCGTGGCGATCTGGCTTCAGCCGCCAGCTCTCATCGAAAAAATCGGCGGCCACGACTTTGCCGGGCCATAAGGCGTCGGGCGGAACGCTCAAGTC
>DATNEC010000597.1:0-4171 GCA_035606815.1 Pirellulales bacterium | reverse complement strand
CGAAGTTTTTTGTTCGAGGAGCGAATTGACGTGCCGACCGATGCAAACAACACTCTCTTGGTTTCGACCATTTTCGGCCTGACCTATCTGGCCTTGGCCGTCGGCAAAGTGCCGGGGTTGAAGATGGACCGGGCCGGAATCGCCTTGGTCGGCGCCGCCGCGATGCTGGCCTGCGGCGTGCTCAACCTGCACGACGCCGCGAAGGCCGTCGATTATGAAACCATCGTGCTGTTGTTCGGCATGATGATCGTCGTGGCGTATCTCAAGCTATCGGGCTTTTTCGCCTTGGCGACCGAAAGAATCGCTTCGCATTTCTCCGGGCCGCGGACCTTGCTGGCGGTCGTGATCGGGCTGTCGGGCGTGCTCTCGGCGTTTTTGGTCAACGACGTCGTCTGCGTGGCGCTGACGCCGCTGGTGCTGGGCTTGTGCCGGCGGCTGAAGCGACCGGCAATCCCCTATCTCATCGGCTTGGCAACCGCCTCGAACATCGGCTCGGTGGCCACGATCACCGGCAACCCGCAGAACATCATCATCGGCTCGCTCTCGGGCATTCCCTACCTGCGGTTTGCGGCCCGCTTGGCGCCGATCGCGGCGGCGGGCCTGATCTTGAATTTCGTGATCGTGGCCTTCGTCTATCGCAAAGCGCTCGCTCGGATTGCAGCCGAGCCGCGGGGCTCGGCGCCCGAGGCGCGTCCGCGAGTGCATCGGCGCCTGTTGGTAAAAAGCGTGGCCGTGACGCTGATTACGATTGGCTTGTTCTTCGCCGGCCAGCCGATCGCGCTGGTGGCGCTGGCCGCCGCGGGGTTCTTGATGCTCGATCGCGTGCGGCCCGAGAAAATCTACGGCGCCGTCGATTGGCCGCTGTTGATCATGTTCGCGGGATTGTTCGTCGTCGTCCATGCTTTCGAGGTCAACGTGGTCCGCTCGTGGGGTCTCGATCGCTGGCACGCGCTGCGCGATTCGCCGGTGGTGCTCGTCAGCGGGTTGTCGTTGCTGCTGTCCAATCTGGTTTCCAATGTTCCCGCGGTATTGCTGTTCAAGCCGCTGATGGAAGTCATGTCGCAACCGGAACAGGCCTGGCTCGCCCTGGCGATGTCGAGCACCTTGGCCGGGAACCTGACCGTGCTGGGCTCGGTGGCGAATTTGATCGTCGTCGAAAACGCGCGCCGCGCCGGCACGGAGCTGGGCTTTTTCGAATACCTCAAGGTCGGAGTCCCGCTGACGATTCTGACCACGCTCGTCGGCGTGGCCTGGCTGGCCCTGACGCACTATTAGCGGACTTAGAATTGTCGATTGTCGATTGTCGATTTTGGATTTTGGATTTTGGATTTTCAATCAACGAGGAGCGGTGGAATGCACAATCCAAAATCAAAAATCGAAAATCCAAAATTCCCAGCCCCCGCGCCCGTCGTGTTCGTCGTGCCGGGCGACTTGCACTTGACTTCGCCGGGATTGGAAAACCACCGCGCCGCGCTGTGGATGGTCGACGATGTCAACCAGTGGATTCGCCCCGACTTCGTGCAATTCATCGGCGACAACGTGCAGCACGCGGCCGTGGAAGAGTTCGAACTGTTCGGCGATCTCTGCCGGCGGCTGAAGACGCCCTACTACGCCTTGGTCGGCGACCACGACGTGCATCGAGATCCGCAAGCCGCGCGGTTTCGCTCCTTCGTCGGCGAGCCTTACGCGGCGACGTCGCAGGGCGGATTTCGATTCATCCGCTTGAACACGCTCGAACATCAACCGCTCGGTATGTCTTGGGACCAAATTCTCTGGTTCCGTGGTCAGCTCGACGCCGCGGCGTCGGCTGGCGAGCGCGCGATCGTGTTTCAGCATCACTATCCGTTCAAGGTCTACGAACAGTTCGACGGGCCGGGGATCGACGATTGGCGCGGCATCGTGCAATCGGCCCGGATCGGCGCGATCTTCGCCGGACACACGCATTACGGCCAGATCGCCAACGACGGCCGCAACGTGGCGATCGCCACGCGCTCGATCGGCGACCCCGAAGGCGGGCCGCCGGGCTATACGGTCGCCTACGTCCAAGGCGAAGACCTGGCCGTCGCCTACCGCTCGATCGAAGATCGCGGTCCCTTGGCATTGATCACGCACCCGCGCGAGCTGTTGCTGGCGACCGGGCCGGAACACGTCGTCTCGGGCACGGACGAGTTGCGGGTCCGCGTCTGGTCGCGCGAGAGCATCGCTTCGGTGCAAGGTCGCTTTTTCGACGGTCCCTGGTTTCCGCTTGAACCGCGCGGGGCCGATCGATGGAGTTGCACGCTGCCGGGCGACCGGATGGCGAAAGGCCAGCACGTTTGCGACGTGCGCGTCGCCGACCGCTTCGGCGCCGAAACGACCGCTCGGCTGACGTTTCTGGTCGATCCGACCGGCCGCTACACGCCCGTGCCGGGGGCCTGGCCGACGGTCAAGGCCACGGCGTTCTGCTAGGATTCGGTTTTCCCTGTTCAGTGGTTGATGGTCCGCCGAGAGTGAACGCTGAAAAGCGAACGCCGAACACTGTTCTATGAGCCTGCGATTGCAAACCGCGTTGGTCGTGCTGCTGTTTTTGGGGTCGTTGTCGGCGCTGGTCTTCAATGTCTTCACCGCCCAGGTTTCGCCCGAGCGCGAACGCGAAGTTCGCCGTCAACTGCGCGAGGCGAGCCGGAGGATGGTCGACGAGGCATCGACACCGGCCGTCTCGACCGGCGGCCAGGGGGCTGCGGATTTCGAGCGGCTCAACGGCCGGCTGGCCGAGATCGCCGAGGGGGCGCTCGCCGATTTTCCGGGCATCGAGGGCGGATTTTATCTCAACCAAGGATTGGACCGGTTCGCGGGCTATGCCTTTCCCACGCGCGAGCCTGAACGCGGGCCTCCGCGAGAGAAACGGCCTCACGAAAAGAAGCGCCCGCCGCCGCCCCCCGCTTCGCGCTCCTCGTCGCCGCGCCCCCGAACCGATCCTCCACCGAATGAATTACCGTACATTCGCCTGCAAGCCAAGCACAGTCTCGACAGCGAGCCGGGCGATTTCTTGCTTTCGATCCACGACATCCGGCTGAGCCGCGTGATGATCGTCACCGAACCGGTCGGCCGCGCCCGGCCCGCGCCGCTGGCCGCTTGGGTCATGTATCGGCTGGTCGATCCGGGGCAATTGGACAATCAGGTAAAGCGGTATCAGGCTTCGACCGGTCTGGCGATCGGCGGGCTGGCGCTCGCGCTGCTGTTGACCCTCAGTCTGGGGCGCAGCCTGTCGCATCAACGGGTCGAACAGCAGCAGTTGCGCGAGGAGTTGCGGCGCAGCGAACATCTCGCCGCGCTGGGCAAGTTGCTGGCCGGCGTCGCGCATGAAGTCCGCAATCCGCTGGCCGCCATTCGCTCGACCGTGCAGCTTTGGCAGCGATTGCCCGAGACGGCGCGGACCCCCGCTTCGCTCGATGCCGTGATTCAGGCCGTCGATCGGTTGAACGGCACGGTCAGCCAGCTCTTGCTCTTTTCGCGCGTCGATCAGAGCCAGCGCGAGCCGGTAGACGTGAACCAACTATGGCGCGAGACTTTGGAACTGATCGCGGCCCAGGCCGCGGAGCAGCGCGTGGAGTGCGTCAGCGACCTGGCGGCGGATTTGCCCCTGGTCGCAGGCTCGGCGAGCGCCCTGCGGCAGGTGTTCTTGAACCTCGCGACCAACGCCTTGCAGGCCATGCCCGAAGGGGGCCGGCTGCAAATCCGCACCGCGTGCGACGCCCGCGGGGGCGAGGTCGAAATCCAAGTCAGCGACAGCGGGCCGGGTATTTCGGCGGAGCATCAACGTCATCTTTTCGAGCCGTTTTTCACCACCCGGCCTGACGGCACGGGCCTGGGCCTGGCGATGTGCCGCGAGATTCTGGTGCAACATGGCGGGCAAATCGAATATCTTGCAGCCGCGGGCCCCGGAGCGGCGTTTCGGTTGCGCTTGCCCGTGACGGCCGGAAAGAAAATCCCATGACGAGCAAGTCGCTTCCCCCCGTCACGATTCTCGTCGCCGACGACGATCCGACGATCCGCGGCAATCTGGCGCTGCTGCTGGCAAGCGAGGGCTACCGCGTGCTGGAAGCTGCCGACGGCCGGCAAGCCGCCGAGCGGCTCGGAGATCGGGCGGTGTCGCTGGTGCTGCTCGATTTGAAGATGCCGGGCGCCGGCG
>DATNEC010000536.1:0-16491 GCA_035606815.1 Pirellulales bacterium | reverse complement strand
GGCCCGGCTGTTGATCGTCGGCCTGGCCCCGGCGGCCCACGGCGCGAACCGCACGGGCCGCATGTTCACCGGCGATCGTAGCGGCGATTGGCTGTATCGCGCGCTCTACAAGGCCGGTTTCGCCAATCAGCCGCGGGCGACCGACCGAGACGACGGGCTGCAGCTTCGCGATTGCGCGATCACCGCCGCCTGCCACTGCGCTCCGCCCGGCAACAAGCCGTCGGTCGAGGAACTCGCCCGCTGCCGGCCGTGGCTCGACGATACATTCGATCTGCTGCCTGTCCGGGTGATCGTGTGTTTGGGTCAATTGGGATGGAACGCGGCATTGCAACAGGGCCGGCGCCGCGAGTGGCTCGTCGGCAAATCGCCGAAGTTCGGTCATGGCGCCCAGGCGGCGTTGGCTGGCGGGCGGACGCTGTTGGGCAGCTATCACCCCAGCCAGCAGAACACCTTCACCCGCAAGCTGACCGAACCGATGTTCGACGCGGTCTTCGCCGCGGCCAGAAAACTGCTCGAAGCGGAAATGCCCTAGCGTGGCGTCTTGCCGCGCGTCCGCGGCTAAAGCGTGTGTCGTAGGCGGCTTGGCCAGGATAAATGTACCGAACCCGAATGATTGACATGCGTATACTATTTTGTACACTGAATAGTACACGTGTGGAAGAATTGTCTCTTCAGGAAAACGTGCCATGAATGAGGGTTTCAGGATCCTAGTTGTAGATTCCGCTTCGACGGCGCCGTTGGGGGGAAATCGGCCCTGCCGAGAGGCGAGACAAGCCGATCGCCGCGGCGGGGTTTGGTCGATCGGCGAAGTGTTGGCCGAACTGCTGCCGCGTTACGCTTCGCTCGCTCCGCGCGGCGCCGAGCTGGCCGCATTTCCCCGCGTGATTGCCGACTGGCATCCGTCGGAAGCCGAATTGGTCTCAGTATAAAGTAGATGCGGCATCGTGCCGCGTTTTCGGAAAGGGGCAAGGATATCGCTTCTACTTTACGGCGTTGTCGAGTTCCAAAATCTCTTCGGCCACGTCGACGTTCGCCCCATCCGCCGGAATCGGCAACTTCATCGACCAGAGCGCGCTTTGCACGACCAGCCGGCGATAACTGGCATGGCGCCAGTTTTCGTGAAAGTGCAGCCCGCTGAATCCGCTGGAGCGGCCGCCGTCGGGGCGCTGCCAGGCCCAAGCCACCGTTTCGTCGCGGCCCTCGATGGGCACGATCATCACGGGCTCGACGGCGCTGGGCGAGGGCGCGAATTTCAGGCGAAAATAGAATTCGTCGCGAACGGCCAGCGGCCCGATGGCCGTGGCGATCGGGTGTCGCGGCTCCGCCGCGCGCAGCGTTTCTTCGACCACGGCGTATCGGCGGTCGGGGCCGCCGTGGCAACCTCCCAACAGCTTCAAATACGCCTCGATCGGCGCCGCGTCCTTCGTTCCCATGCCCCAATGCAGCGCCACGAATCCGCCGCCGCGCGCCGCCAAACGCGCCAGGGCGTCGAGCCGCCGCGGCTCGGCCTGCGCCCACTTGGCGCCTTCCGACAAGAAGATCACCGCGCCGTCGGCCTCGGCCAATTTGGCCGGGCCAGCTTCCCAAGGCTCGTCCGCCCGTTCGAGGGTTACATCAAGCCCGGGCGTTTGCTCCAGGCATTTTTGGAGCACCTTCAGACCCGCGACGTATTCGTGGGTCGCCGGCGGATGACCGTCAGGGCCTTGGGCCAACAGCAGCAGTTTCTTGGCGCGGGGTTCCTCTGCTTGTATTGCCCCAGCGCCAACCATCAGCGCGATCGCGACGAATACAGCATGGCGGCCCAAGGATCGCATTTCGTTTTCTCCTATCTGCCCCGTCCGCCGGGACCAATTCCCAGGAAGTTCAACAGCGCCATTCCGGCCCCGAACACGATCAGTCCCCAGGTGAACAGCATCGGCCAACAGGTCGGCGGACCGAAATCGACGTCTTGGCCGCGCGCGTGCTGGCGCAGATTTCGAACGGAGATGTAGGGCGGCAGGATGCCGAGAAAGTACGCCAGGTAAACGCCCAAATACCAACTCAGCAGGCGATTCTCGGCGGCCGGAAGTTGCGGAAAACCGTTCAACCACGGCAAGAGACGCTGCATGGGCGCCAACAAAACGCCCATCGCAATCAACGCGAAAAACAACCAAGCCAGCAAGCGAGCTCCGGGCGACGAGCGCTGGCTGCGCAACACGCAGTAGGCGAACAGCGGCGGCATGCCGAACAACCACAACACGCGCAGTGGGGCGCCTTGGACGAACATCAGCCGTCCGACCGCGGCCAGAAACGCCGCCGCCAGCGCGGCATGATGCAACCGCTCAGCCGATTCCGAGGCCCGAGTCCAGCGATCCCCCGACGAGGGAACCTGCGGCAATCGGTCGTCGGGCCAGCCATCGGACGTCGATCGCATATGAACCCCTTTGCTTTCGAGTGAATCCAAGCCACTAATAGCCCTGGACGCTTTCACCGCCGGAGATGGTCGTCAGGGCGCGCAGGACTTGTACATTGATCGCCGCGGACAGAAAGCGGACCGAGCCGTCGGCAAAGGCCGCGTTCGCCCCGCCGGGATGATAACTGGAGATATTTTTGCCGTCGGGCGGGCTGACGATGCCGGCCAGTTGGCTCGCGTCCAGATCGCGCGGCTCCATCCAATTCACGCCCCCGCCGGCGAACTCGACGACCGTGAGCGTGTTCGACGTGCCGTCGGTGATGTCGGGGAACCTCGCCGATTTCGGGCCGTCGAAAAGCGTGCCCGGCCCACTCACCCCGACATAGCTGGTCGTGGAACCCGTCGCCGCAACAGGATCGGACGGGCAGCGGAAGGCGGGCGGCATTTGCGCCGCCAATTGACTGTTGTTGGGGCCATCCCAAGGCTCGTTGAAATCGTAACGGCCGTAAAGCGCCTGGTGTTCGATATAAGGAAGAATCAATACGCGCCAGCTATGCATCGGCTTGCCGCTTTCATCCGCAAGGTACTGCGGCGGAAATTCTCCATGAACGTCGGCATAGTTTTGCAGGCCCAGCGCAATTTGCTTGAGGTTGTTCGTGCATTGGCTGCGCCGGGCGGCTTCGCGCGCCGCTTGCACGGCGGGCAGCAGCAGCGCCACCAAGATTCCGCCGCAAAAGAGAAGCCCGACGACGGAGGCGGCCAGCACGACGATGATCGTGGCCGGCGACGAACTGCGCGCCGGCGGGGCCGCGAACGGCTGAGAGGGCCCGCCGGGGACCGTCACCGTCGCCCCGCATTGGCGGCAAGGCCCCGTCTGGCCGGCAAAACGATCGTCGACTTCCGTCTGCAAGCCGCATTGAGGACAAGTGAAGCTGATCGACATCGCCGAGGCGCCTTTTGCGTTAAGGAATTCCGACTCAGGACATCGCCCGAGCAGCCTGTTCGCACCTCGACTCTAACGCATCGCGCCGGGCGTCGCAACTTTTCAAGCGAGTGATGCAAATCGCCTTCGGCTGCTCGGTTTTTCGAGGCGCCAAGCGAAGTGGTTTCCCGGAACTCAACCTGATTGCCGCAGCCGTTCGCGCCGCCGGTTTCGCCTTAAACGCGGCGGCAAACACTGCTGCGCCGCTGGAGTTCGAGCCAACGGCGGCAAGTCTTCGACCTCTGGCACGCAAAGTGCTACTCGATGCATCAGGACTTATGGCTTCGCGTGGATCATGGAGCATCGAGGAGGACGAGGCGATGGCAGCGAACCAATACGAAATCGAGTTCATCGGCGGACCATTCGACGGACATCATCAGTCGCTTTCGATCCCGGTCAACTCGTTGGCCGAGACCGTGGCGTTGCCGGTGAGCCGTAACATTTTCCGGCTGTTGGCGGGTTACCACGCGGCCCCCGACGCCCCGGCGACGAGCATCGCCATCTACGAACTTGAAATCATCGGGTCTCAGCGCCGTTACTATTTCTTGGGCGCTACTTCATCGAGCCAGCCCTTTGCGGAAACCTGAAGCCCCTCAAAGGCGGTGCAGTTTCGCCATTTTACTCTCACCGCGAAGTAATTCTCGTCGCGGTGGACCCGGCGCCGCAAATTGCCGATGAAAAACGGCAGAAGCGCCGTTCTTTAGCACGGCCTACGCGCCCTCAATGAGCCGTCCATCGGCAAAGCTCGGGGATATGCAGATGAGAGCCTTGGCAGCGGCCGTTTTGATCGCCTCGGTAGGCTTGGTTTCGAACAGCCAGGCGGGCCACCATTTTTGCAACCATTGCGGCTGCCAGCAGCATTGCAAGAAGGTCTGCCGGTTGATTTGCGGCACGAAGACGGAGGTCAAACCCGTCTATAGTTGCGAGTGCGAAGATTTTTGCGTTCCCGGCCCCAGCGCCAGGTGCGGGGTGAAGTGCGAGTGCAACCGTCTCGGCATCAAGTGCTGCCACGCCGTGTACCAGCCGACTTGCGCGCAGGTCCGCACCAAAAGGGTGCTGGTGAAGAAAGAGATCGAAAAGGAAGTACCCGCTTATAAGTGGGTCGTCGAAGAAGTGTGCTGCCAGTGCGGTCAGCCGGTGCAAGAAGGCGCCCAAGCGGCTCCCGCCGGCAATCCGGCCGTGGCCCAGTGGTCGGCTGGGGCCGAACGCGCGGATCGGATCATCGAGGCGCCGTTCGCCGGCGAGGTCGAACAAGTTTCGGCCGAGGAAGAGATCACTCGGTTGCCCGCAATTGATGACGAAGACCAGACGATCGTTTCCGACACGTACGAGCCAGCCTATGTGGCGCCGAAGCGCAAGGGCCTGATCCACGCGCTGTTTGGAAAATAGGCTCTCCGAAAAAGATTGAGAGCCTGCATGTCTTTGTCTTCGGCATCCGATACGTCTCGCCCCGCTTTACCTCGCGTCGTGGCCGATGGTCCCTTGGCGCCGGCTATCTTGGACCTACTCGAAGGCCGCGTCGCCTGGCTCCCCTGGCAAACGGCGCTCGATGGAACCCGCGAGCCGGTCGACGCGATTTACACCTACGGCCATCCGCACGTCGATGGCGCGATGCTCGATCGCTTGCCGGGCGTCAAGGTCATCAGCAACTATGGGGTCGGCGTCGATCACATCCGGCTTGCCGATGCCCGCCAGCGCGGCATTCCGGTCGGCAACACGCCGGGCATTTTGGACGGCGCCACGGCCGACCTAGGCTTCGCCTTGCTTTTGGCGTCGGCGCGGCGGCTGATCGAGGGAGATCGCTATGCCCGATCACCCGAGTTCACGGTTTATGATCCCGGCTACATGCTCGGCCGCGAGGTCCATTCCGCCACGCTCGGCGTCATCGGCTTGGGACGCATCGGCCAGCAGGTCGCGCGGCGGGCGCGCGGCTTCGACATGCGGGTGCTCTATCACAACCGGCGCCGTCGGCCGGAGGCAGAAACCGAACTCGGCGTGCGATACGCCTCGCTCGACGAACTGCTCGCCACGTCGGACTACGTGATGTTGACGTGCCCGTTGACCGCCGAAACGAAAGGTCTGATCGACAGCGGCGCTTTGGCGAAGATGAAGCCTTCGGCCACGCTCGTGAACATCGCCCGCGGGCCGGTCGTCGACACCCAAGCTCTGCTGACCGCGCTCGAAAGGGGCCAAATCGAGGCCGCCGCGCTGGACGTGACCGATCCTGAACCGCTGCCCCGCGGACATCGGCTGCTGGAATTGCCCAACGTGGTCATCGTGCCGCACCTAGGCAGCGCGACGCTGGAAACTCGGCGGCGGATGGCGGAGATCTCCGTGGAGAATCTGCTCGCCGGCCTCGACGGCCGCCCATTGCCGTTCCGAGTCGAATAATGGCGTAGGAACGGGTTCGTAAGTCCCCTCGCAGATCGCGGAACGCCACAGTTCCCTACAGCAGTAAGTGCATACCCATTCCGATTCGCCAAGCTGGCCCCTCGAGCGGCCGCTTCAGTTCTTGGCCTTGTCGCTCCACAGAGCGAGCAGCCGTTCGAGTTCAATCTGGCGAGGCTGCGTCTGCAAGACAATCAAGCAGTCCGAAGGGACGAGTTCGATCGAGCCGGGGCCGCCCGCGTCGTCCCAACTACGCGGCGCCAGCGCGGTTTTGATGCGCTCGATGAGCGCCTCTCCCGTTGGGTCGTCGCTGGTGAGCTGGCCGACTCGGTAGAACTCGATTTCAAGCCGTTCGCCGGCCGCCTCCGCCGTGGTAATCAAAATCGTTTTGGCGTCGATGATGCGGTAACCGAGATGCAGCGGGTCCAACAGCGACTTGAGCGATTCCGCCAGCGGCTCTCCGGCGACGGTCCACTCCGCCAAGGTGTCGGGCGAAACGCCGGCCGCCGACAAGGCGAGCCCGTCGAACAAAAACTGTGCCTTGACAATGGAACGCAAATGCTCGGCGATTTCCGCCAACCGGGCGGGACGGCGAAAGTTCACGGTGATGGAGGCTTCGAGCACCGCTTTCGCGGAGTCGTAGCGGGTCTGGAGCGAACGAGACCGCGCGCTCGCTTCGCCGACGACCGCTTTGCCGCGGGCGAGACGCAACTTGTCCAAAAACACGCTGACCTGCTGAGCGACCGAATGCGTTTGCCGCACGACCAACTTGCCGCCGGAAATCTCGATGCCGCCCGGCCCCCCCGACGCCTCCCAGGACGCAGGCTCGACGAACCGCGCGACGAGGCCCGCGAGTTGCCGGGCCGACGGTTCGCCGGAAATCAGGTCGCCGACGTCCAAGCGGACCGTTGCCAGATGCTGCTCGCGCCTCTCGGGGTTGGTCGCCACGACCTGTCCATCGACGATGACGTAGGCCAGCCCTTGCTCTTTCAGCACGGCGGCCAGCACCTCGCCCACGGTCGTGTCGGTCAATTGCACCGACACTTTTTTGTTCGCCTCGATGCCGACTTCGGCCAATGCCTCGGGATCGAGCATGATAGGGGCCGTGCTCAACTCCGATAAGAACTGCACGACGTCGGCCAAAGGCGTATCCTCGAACCGAATAGCCGGAATCGGATCGTTGAGACGGGCCTCCACGTCAATCTCGGGCCTCGCGCTGGGGCGAGGCCGCGGAACATCGGCGTCCGCTCCCGGATTCCGCGGCGCCGGCGCGTCGAGCGGCATTTCGTCGTCCGGCGCCGAACGAACGATGAGCGGATCGCGCGGGGCGGCAGCGGGCGATTTCTCGCCGCCGTGAATCGTCGCCAGGGCTTCGAGCACGGCGGGATCGATGTCTTGCGACAAGAACCGCACCGAGCCGTCAGCCATTCCGACGAACATCCCGTCGGGCTGGCCGCTGCCGAACCCGTCGGGGCCATTGATATAGGGTTTCTGCGTCAGCGGCCGCACGGTGGCGTCGCCGCCGGCGCCCCACGCGCCCAGCCGGCGCTGTACGCCCATCAAGGCGATCGTATCCGAGGCGCCGTCGGCGATGTCCGCGGGGGCGATTTGCCGCCGAAAACCGAACGCGCCGGCGCGCGGGTCGCGCAACTCCAGCAAGCCGGCATCGGCGCCGATCCCCGCCAGTCCCACATAATGCGTCACGGGGAAGCCGGCCTTCGTCTGGCTCAGGCCCAGCGCGGGGTTAATCACCTGGTCCAGCGGCCGGCGCGTGACGCCGACGTTGGCGGCGTCGTTCCAGCTTCGGGCGAAATTCAACTCGCCGTGCCAATCGAGTCGATCGTAATACGGCAACAGCGTGGCGATCCAACTCAAACGCGTCTCGGGCGGCAACAACGAAGCTTCGGCCGCGCCGAAAGGAAGTGCGCCCTCTGCCTTTTCATAGCCCGACAGGCCGGCAAGCAATTGGCGGTGGTTCTCTTCGTCGATCGAACGAGCGGCGGCCAGCCGGTTCGATTCAAGCTCGGGCACGCTCGCCAGCGCCGCCACGGCCAGGTTCGGCAGATCTCCGTGCCAAGGCGTGCGCGCCCAGGCCAGCGGGCCCGCCGTGCCCGATTCGCGGGCTTTCAAGGCGCGGTCCCCGGCGGAAAGCAGCAACTTCAATCGTCCGGCGTCGGCCGTCTTGATTTGACCGGCCAATAGCTTTTTGGTCAATCCGTCGACCTCGCCGGCCAGCGTCTGCTGCATGGATTCGAGCAAGCGGTCGAGCGAAGCTTGCACTTTCTCCGCGGTCGTTTCCGAGTCGCAAGCCAGTCGCAACTCGATACCCAAAGAATCGCCGTTTGGAGAAGGCCCCAGACTCGCCTCAAGACCCGCTGCGCCGGGCAGATCGCGCACGGCGCGCCAATCGTCTTTCGCCACGTGCCAAACGTCGATCAGCGGCAGCCATTCCGGCATCGCTCGGGCTTTTCGCAGCGCCGCCAAATCGAGCGCGCCAACCAAGGGCCGCCGGAAATCAAGCGCTTCGAGAAGCCGTGCGAATTCGGCGTTGTCCAGTTTCGGCTCGGTGCGATTGGCAAGTTCCCTGAGCGCGGCTTCGGGCCCGGTTACGATCGTTCGACCATCGACGACGGCGAACGGGTGCGGCCAGTCGTCGCTCGACGGGGGATGCACCGCTGCGCCCGCCAACTTCCAATCGAGGGTTCCGCTTTCGTCGAGCGCGGGGCGATCCTCGTCGCCGGTTGAGTTCAAATCGATGACCACGACGCCGGCCTGCAGCCAGTTCTCCGCCGGCGCCTGGCCC
This sequence comes from Pirellulales bacterium, assembly GCA_035606815.1. Taxonomy (GTDB): domain Bacteria; phylum Planctomycetota; class Planctomycetia; order Pirellulales; family JAICIG01; genus JAICIG01. The sequence continues at coordinate 7,926 of DATNEC010000536.1, read as the reverse complement.
GCGTCGGTCGTGATCCACGTCAAGCGGCGAATCTGTTCCGGCGCCAGGTCGAACTGGCCATAGAGCGGCCCGGCGGCCTGGCGCCAAATCGTGCCCAGATGACGCAATACCGCCTGCGCGGCCGGTTGTTCGTTCAAATCGCTCAAGGACAAGCTCAGCAAGCCTTGGGCCGCCGATGGAACCCAGCGGCGATCGAGGACGTAAGGCGCCGGCTCCGTCGAGGCAGGCCCCGTGGAAGCAGATTCCGCCGTAGGCGCCGGCTGCGGAGATTCGTTGCGGGCTGCCGCCGCAACAAGCTCTGGCTCCGCGCGCGGCGAATTGCTCGACCAGATCCAGACGCCCAGCACGGCGCAGACGGCCATCGTCGGCAATCCGGCAAACATGATCCATTTCGTCAACGTCCAATGGGCAAATGCCGGGCCGCCCGACCCGGCGAGCGTCGGTTCGGCCACTGGATCGCGCCAGGCCGCGGACGTTCGGCCCGGCGATTCGGGGGTCGTTGCGCCTGGACCTGCCGAAGCAGCCGCGGCGCCGGCAAGCTCGCCGGCGGGGCGCCTGCCGCTGCTTGATGGAACTTCGTCTTTCCAGCGGCCGGAGCCTGGCAACTCGCCGCTCGACCCTCCGTCTGAAGCGGAGGACGCCGCCGCGGTCGCCGTCGCGTCCGGCGGCTGCCAATCTTCGGGGGCCAGCACTTGCACCATGCTGCCGCATTTGGGGCAAGCCAGGATCTGCCCGATGGCGGCCGTGTCGCGCACCTTGAGCCGCGCGCGGCACGTGGTGCAAGTGATGGCGAAAAGTTCCACGGCTTACTTCTTGGCTTCTAGCTCGGGAGGAAGTGGATCGCCGCGCTTCGCCGCCGCGGCGCGCGTGGTCACGTACAAGGTCTCTTCGCCGCCGCCTTCCTTGGGTTTGATGACATAAACCAGCTTGCCCGCCGGGTTCGATAGCAGCATGATCTTGCGCAAGATGTCGCCGGCCGGTTGGTCGCGCTCGTCCAAACCAAACGACTGGTTCTTGGTGATGCCTTCTTGTTGCAAGTCGCCGCCGAGAATCATGATCTCGATTCCGATATCGTCGCCCAATAACTTGAGCGAGGTTTCGAGGGTGTTTCGCGGAAATGAGAGCGAGGTTTTCTGCTTCAACTTTTCAGCGATCGTGACCGACGCCTTGGGCGGTTGAGAGGAGACGACCGCCGTGGCAGCGCGGCCTTGTCCGGAGTTCTCCAGCAGGGCCAGGTGAGCGCCGAGCGCCAGGTTGTGGGCCGCCGCCGCGGGCAAATAGGCGCGCAGCACCGCTTGCTTGCCATCGACGCCGGCCCGGGCGTATTTATTGAGCAAATCGAGTTGGTCCTTGTAGTCCCACAGTACGGGCTTGCTGTAATCCGAGAGATACAAGTCGCGCACGTATTCGCTGATCTGCTTGGGCAGCCGCGCGATGCGGTCGCGAAATTCTTGCACGACGGTCCCCATCGGCTTGCCGCCATAGCTATTATAGACGCGCAACTCGACGAACAATTCGTCGCCCAGTTGCAGGCTCAATTCGGCAGCCTTGGGCAATTCCAGTTGCCCGTCGCCGTTTTCCATCACCAAAAACGCATCGAGCGGCCCTTGCAGCTTGGCGCCTTGCTCGGTGAACAACGCCTTGGCGCCCGAGAACGTGAAGTTCGGAGCGAACAACAACGTGAAGTGCCGCTCTGCATCGCTCGTTTCGACCAACGACTCGATCTCGCGGCGCAGCGCGGGCGGCTGCCCGTTCGACGCCGCGATCTCGCGCATCTCGTTCGGCGGGGCGATCACGATGATTTGCTGCGCGCCGGCGGCCGGCAAGAAATAAGCGACGTCCTTATTGACCCAAATCGTCTCTTTCTCGATCTGCTCGGCCTGGGGGGCGCCCCAAGCCGCAAGCAACTCCTCGCGCGGCGCGGCGCTGACGGTGCGCGCCACGATCGTCACGCGCGGCGGCCCCGGGCTGGCGTCGAGCAGGCCGATGATTGCCGAGTCGATGTTCTCCAAAGTCGTGCCGGCCGCTTTCGGCAAGCCGGTGGTCAGCCACTCGCTGAGCGCGCCGAGCGTGCGCGCGTCGCTCAATTTCTGCCATTCGGGCCGCGATACAATCTCCGCCGGCCGCAACGCCAAAATCACCTGGGCGCCCGGCGCCAGGTAGGCCAGATCCAGCGGCTCGCCTTCCGTCGGCGACTGCCAGATCGTGGGGCCGATGCTTTGAATGGCTTCGGGCGTTCCTTCGGTGGCGGCGGCAACTTGTCGAGCGGCTTGCTCATCAAGGGCTTGGGGCTGCGTCGGCGGCGTCTGTCGATCGGCGGGCGCGGAGTTCGGTTCGCCGTTGATCGACTTGATCGCCGCCACGGTCCCGATCACCAGCAGCACGCCGACCATCAGGCTGGCGAGCAGGGCCAACGAACCGCCCGATTTTTTACCGCGTCGCGCGGCGATGCTCTCGTTCGGCGCCGCGACGACCGGCGCCGGTTGAAACGCCGGAAAAGGCGCCATGGGCGCGGCAGTCATCGGGCTTGCGACCGCCGCGACGCGAACGGCGCCCGGCGGCGCTGCCGCCATGGGCCGAGCCAGCGTCGCCACGGCGGCGGGGCTTGGGGCCGGGCCGCCAAATGCTGCGGCAGCCGCCGGGCGGGGAGCGACGCCCGTTCCATTGCCCGCGGCCCGCCCGGCGCCGACAGGATCGGGACCGGCCGGAGTCGCAACGCGGTTCGCCGCGGAGGCCGCCAGTTGCTTGAGCCAGATCTCATACGGCTGGGCGCTCGGTTGGGGCGTCGGCTCGCTCGTCTTTTCCGTGCCGGTATAGGGCGCCAAGGCTTGCACCACGGCGGCGGCCTGCTGATAGCGTTGATCGGGGTTCTTGTTCAGCATGTAGGCCAGCACCTGCACCAGGGCCGGTGGCGCAAGGCCATGCAATTTGTCGAGCGCCGGCGCTTCGCTGGCATGGCGTGCGAGTTTCTTCGGCACGTCGCCGCCGCCGAACAACGGATGACCGGCGAGCAGGTGGAAGAGCGTACACCCTAGGCTATAAACGTCGCTACGGGCATCGGGCGCGCGGGCGCCTTGAGCCAGCTCCGGCGCCAGGTAATCGGCCTGGGCTTCGAGGGCCGTTTGGGGCGCCCCCAGCGGGTCTTGGGCCAGCGGAAAGCCAAGCAGCTTGACCTGACCATACTCGCCGAGCCACAAATTCGCCGGGCGAATCTGGCCGTGCGTTTGCTTCGCTCCATGGAGGCTCTCCACGCCGATCGCGGCCTGGCGAACGATGCGGCAAGCTTCGCCCGCCGGCAGCTTCCCTTTGGCCGAAAGGCGTTCGGCCACCGATTCGCCATGCAAGTCTTCGATCACGACGAACTTGAAGCCGCCGAGATCCGACCAATGAAAACAGCGAGCCAAGTGCGGCTGCTCGGCGCTGGCGGCTTGGGCCGCCGCGATCGGCGGCGCCAATCGCGCCGCGGCCTGCGGATCTTGCAGAGCGGGGCCGGAGAGAAAATACAAGCATACCGGATACTTGGTCGCCAAGTGTCGCGCGCGGAACAGGCCGGCGAGCCGACCGCTTTCCAGCCGGTCGTAAACCAAGTAGTCGCCGTACACGAACGGCCCCGCACGCCCGGCGAGCAAGACCTTGGCCTGATAGCGGCTGATCGCGCCGTTGGCGATCAGCGCCTTGGCGAGCTTTTGCAAATCTTGATCGGTCGGCGGGGCGCCTTTGGCGCGGGCGTAGGCGTCGGCCAGCTTGCGGCATTCCTCGGCCGTCAGCGCGCGGCTCTCGACAGCCAGCTTCCAGAATTCAGCGACCGAAATGCTCATGGCATCGTGGCTGCCTCGATCGGCGGCTCGCAACTCCTCTGTTTCCAAGACCTTTCTCGCCGGTAACCCAATGTACCGCGCTCGCCCGGCCGCGTGCAAAGCAAAACGAACCGAAGTCCTACAAGCGTTACAATTGGCGGGCGCGTCGACCGCTCGACCGCCACGCCAGGCAACCCCCGCCTTGCGCAAGTTCCGCTTGTTAATGCGCTCAACACCGGGCCGAAGCTACGCTTAGATGGGTCTGCCGGCCCGCGCGGGCTTTCTTGAGCCGCTGCCGCCCCAGGGATATGATTCCGACATGAAAGCCTTCGACTCGACGCAACTGTACTTCAATCTCGCGGCGGATCTGATGGATCTGTCGGAGAATATCCGCCGGTTGTTGCTGACGCCGAAACGCGAAATTCAGGTGCAGGTCGCCATCGAACGCGATAACGGCGAAATCATCACGCTGCTCGGCTATCGTGTCCAGCACGACGATTCCCGCGGCCCCATGAAGGGGGGGCTGCGGTATCATCCCGACGTCGATTTGGACGAAGTCCGCTCGCTGGCCGCCTTGATGACCTGGAAAACCTCGGTCGTCAATATTCCCTACGGCGGGGCCAAAGGGGGCATTACCGTCGATCCGGCGAGTCTCAGCCAGCGGGAGTTGGAACTGATCACCCGCAAGTTCGTCGACGGCATTCACGACCTGATCGGCCCCGATATCGACATTCCGGCGCCCGACATGGGCACCAACGACAAGGTCATGGCTTGGGTCATGAACCAGTATGCCAAGTACCACGGCTTCAATCCGGCCTGCGTCACCGGCAAGCCGGTCGAACTGCACGGGTTGCCGGGTCGCGAGGAGGCCACCGGCCGGGGCGTCGGCATTCTGACTTTCAAGCTACTGAGCCGCATGGGGCGCAAGCCGGTCGATACGCGGATCGCGATTCAAGGCTTCGGCAATGTCGGATCGCACGCCGCCAAGTTCCTCGACGAGGCCGAATACAAACTGCTGGCGGTCAGCGACGTCAGCGGCGGCTACTATCGCAAAAGCGGCCTCGATATTCCCGCCATGCTGCGGTACGCCAACGAACACAAAGGCTCGCTGGCCGGGTACGCGGAAGCCGACCGAATTTCGAACGAAGAATTATTGGAACTCGACGTCGATCTGCTGATTCCCGCCGCGCTGGGCGGGGTGCTGACCAAGGACAATGCCGATCGCATCAAGGCCGGCATCATCATCGAGGCCGCCAACGCACCCACGAATTTCGACGCCGACGATCTGCTGCACCAGCGAGGGGTCACGATCTTGCCCGACATTCTGGCCAACGCCGGCGGCGTGACGGGCAGCTATTTCGAATGGGTCCAGAACCGGCAGCGTTACCAATGGGGCCTGAGCCGAGTGCGCCAAGAACTCGACCATGTGCTCTCCGACGCCTTCGAGCGAGTCTGGCAAATATCGGCCGAACGAAAGGTGAGCTTGCGCGCGGCGGCGTACATTGTCGGCATCGGCCGCGTCGGCCGGGCCACCGTGTTGGGAGGCATTATATGAAGGTCCAGAAGACGAAGGCCCCGACCGTGTCCTTCGACGTGCTCCAGAAGATTCCGATGTTTCGCGGGCTTTCGGAAGCCGAAGCCGAGCACTTGACGCAGATCGTCGGCGTTGCCGAGTTCGCCCCGGCCAAAGACGTGATCGAGCAAGGCGCGCAGAGCCAGCGGCTGTGGGTCTTGCTCGAAGGGAAGTGCGAGGTCTGGCACAAGCTCAACGGGCAGCCGCCCAAGGCCGCGCCCGTGATGCTCGCCACGCTCGAGCCGTACAGCAATTTCGGCGAGATGTCGTTCTTCCACCCGGCGCCCCACTCGGCCAGCGTCCGCGCCAAGACTTCGGTGAAGCTGCTCTACATCGAGCGGGCCAACTACGATCGCTTGCTGGCCGAGCAACCGGGTTGCTGCTCGAAACTCGCCATCAACACCGTCGCCAGCCTCGCCGACCGCCTGCGCCGGATGGACGAATGGGTCGATGAGTTGGTCAGCAAGAGCGCTGCCAGCCAGCGCGTGCCCGAGTGGAACCGGTTGCGGGCCACGTTGTTCGACGGATGGACGTTGTAAGGCGACGTCGAATATGCCGTCAACTCATCGCTACCGCATGACCGGCGAAGCGCCGCATCTACCGAGACTTGAGAGCTGCGGCGACTTCGCGGATCTGTTCGGCGAACGGTCCAAAACCAGCCGAACATCGCTCTTCGAGGATGTTTAGCCGCGCGTGCCGAGCAATCTCGGCATAATGGGCGGTGAAATCCGATGAGCGCTTGCCCGCGGGCGATTGCGCAATCAATCGTCGCAACCGGCCTTTTGGATTCTTATCGCTTTGTTCGTCGCGCGAGATAAGGCCTTCGGGATCGGGCTGGCATTCGATCGAAGGATCGCCGAGGGCCGTTCGCAATGCCGTTTCATCGGCCAAGAGAATGGCTTCCAGCATTTCAATGCTCAATCCAACCGCACAGGATAGTTTGCGCTGAAGAACCGTTTCGCGACCGACATTCAATTGGACCGCTCGGCTTTTGTTTTTGACGCCGTCGCGATCAACCACCCCGATGATTGCGCTGGTTTTGCCTCCGAAGAGCGCAGCGGCGAGTTCGAGCTTTTTGTGCAGTCCGCTTCCCGCGTGGGCGCGGAGACTCCTGCTTTTCCAAGGCAAGGCCGCGAATTCCACCGGCAACGACGAGGTGGTTTCGAGGAACAATCGCTCGATCAGGACCGGAAGGACGCCGGGGTGCGTTAGAGAACCATCGCCTACGAAACGCCCCAAGTCATTCGGTCCCTCTCCCAGGACCAGAATCCGCATGCTGACGAATCTCCTCGACGAAGGTGTCCCATTCGTTGAACACCAGTTCTCCCAACATTATGTATTTCAACCGGTCCTTGATGTCGGGCGTGTCTTCCAGGTGATGCACGCGAACATTGCTCTGCTCGTCGCGGAAGAACAACCGGACTTCATGCGGCTCCGCATAATCGAGCAGAAACGGCGAATGCGTCGTCAGAACCACCTGGCTGCCCGGCCGCGTCTCGCAAATCCGCCGCAGCATTTCGACGACTTCCTTCAGTCGCCCGGGATGCAAGCCGTTCTCCGGCTCTTCGACCAACAGCAAGCCGCCGCCCAGTTCCGCGATAGTCAAAAACGCCAACGTGACCAGCGTTCCGCCGGAAGCGAGACTCCCAGGCACTTCGACGCCGTCCTCGCGAAAGAGAATCATTTCGAAGCAGTCGCCCGTGCTCCCGAATGTTCGCCTCTTGTATTGATCTCTTCGCCAATACTGCGATTGAACCCTGCGGAAACCGATACCCTTGAACTCGGTAAAGAGCTCGCAAAAGCCTCTAGAGATGGCATCGAACGCATGATCGTTGTAAAGCTTCAGTTCCGCGAGGCACGTGCCCAGACCATACCCCGTCGGGTCGAACGGCTGATTACGATCCGGCGGCAGCATGGAAATGGCGCCGAGTTCTTCCAGATCCCAGCGAGTGAGAGCCGCCGGGAGAAGTCCGCTTTTGACCTGTTCCAATCGCGGCGCGATCGAAGGATCGATCGCGTTACCTCGTACTTGTCGGCAAATTAGCGTTTCACGAAGATCGGCAAGGAGGACTGTGCCGTCATACGCTTCTTGTTCAACAACGCAACTGTCGCCACCTGTGCGTACGGAGACAGAATATTGAATCGCTGAAGCCCGCTTTTTTTCGTCGCTCAAGTCCGCCGTGAAACGTACTGAATCGCCCTGCCCATTGTGGATCAAATTCTTCCCTCGCCAGGGCGACCAAAAACTTTCGGCAATCGGGTTACGAGTGCTATTCGACAGCGCATAGACGGCTTCTAAAAAGCTCGTCTTTCCAGAGTCGTTGCGCCCAATCAGCACGTTGAATGGGCCAAGCCGAACCGTGGCGTCATTGATCGCCCGAAATCGCTCGACTTGCATTTTTGTAATCATGCTGTTCACCGGCGTCGAAAGGAGCGATCCCGCTCTAATTCGCGAGAAAAACCGCTCGCCCGCCCCCTAAAGCTTACCTCTCAGTATACGCGGCGGAAGTCTTTGGGAGAACACCGCTTACCAACCCTTGCACGTCCCGCGCTCTG
>DATNEC010000550.1:0-2504 GCA_035606815.1 Pirellulales bacterium | reverse complement strand
GTCCCAAACCAGACGCGCTAGCCAGACTGCGCCACGCCCCGAAGGAGCGAGAACCAAATCAGCTTGGTTATCATACCTTTTGCCTTATCGGCCGGCAAATACGAGAGCGGCTCGGCCGCCTCGCGATCCGCCCGCACGCATTTCCGACTACAGATCGCCCCGCGTCAAGCCGGTGTGCTTGGCAATGCGGGAAAGCATGCGCGGGCCGATTTCATCATCGTCGTGGAATGCGAACACGTAGTCCGGCGACCCTGCGCGTTCCAACACCCGATGCGACCCGCCCGACTGACGTTTGACGCTCCACCCAATCCTGATAAGGGCAGCCAGGACGCGCCGGGCCTTCGTCGAGGGCCAGTGACTCACGGCGTGACCGCGAAGACGCCGCTTACCTGGGGCACTGGCTCGCCGTGGTCCAGTCGATCAGCAAGGACTCGCAACGAAAGGACTTGTACTCTTTCGATCGCTTCCCGCCGAGTTTGGCCGTAGGTCATCACCCCAGGAAGGTCAGGGATCTCCGCCAGCCAGCGGCCGTCTTCTTCTTGCTCGACTTCAATGGTCAGCGGCACGATGTCCCTCGTCGTCTTATTCCATTGCAACCATTTTGAAAAACAGTCGGCGAGGCCAGGATTCGAACCCGCGACCTTCTAGTCCCAAACCAGACGCGCTAGCCAGACTGCGCCACGCCCCGAACGAGCGGAAACAATTTCAAATCTGCCGAGGCATCATACCCCTTGCCGCGAGAGGGGGCAAACACGCCGGAGACGAGGATCGGTATTTTTGTTCATATGTACACTATTATGCACCGTGCCATAAATCGGATTGCCAGCCAAGGGCGCGCCAGGCTAGAAAGCCTGACCTACGTATTTCCGCGTCCAACTTTACCCGACCTGACTCTGCCCGCCGCCGACCGATTCCGCGCAAAGGTATTGATACAGCCGCTCGAATTCCTCGGCGTTGGCGAAGTGGACCACGATCCGGCCGCGGCCTTTGGCGCCTTGACGAACGTCGACCTTCGTGCCGAGCGCGGCCCGCAGCTCCTGCTCTAACGACGCGATGTGCTTGCCGCGGGTTCGCTTGACGGGCGCCCGTTGGCCATCGGCCGTGACCACGGCCAGCGGCTCGGCGTCGGCGGCGTTGATCGCCTCTTGCACCAAGGTCTCGATCGTGCGAACGCTCATTCCTTCGGCCGCCACCCGGCGACAGAACTCGATCTGCTCGCGGTCGTCTCCTAGCGGCAGCAAGGCCCGTGCGTGGCCTTGGGTGATCTGGCCCGAGCGCACGGCTTGCTGCACCTCTTCGGGCAGTTCCAAGAGGCGAATCAAATTAGCGATCGTCGAGCGATCGATCTGCAAGCGCTTGGCTAGTTCGTCTTGCGTGCAGCCGTAGGTTTCCAAATAGCGCTGGAACGAGGCGGCCTTTTCCAAGGCGTTGAGATCCTTGCGCTGCAAGTTCTCGACGATCGCGATCTCGGCGGTCTGCCGGTCGTCGGCCTCGACCACCTGCACCGGCGCCTCGGCCCAGCCGGCCTTGATGGCCGCTCGCAAACGGCGCTCGCCGGCGACGAGTTGATAGCGCTCGTCGATCCGCCGCACCAAGATCGGCTGCAACAGCCCGTGCTCCTGAATGCTGTCGGAAAGCGCGTCGATTTCGGCCTCGTCGAACTCGCGGCGCGGCTGGAACGGATTGCGCTCGATGTCGTAGACGCCGACCTTCAGCGGCCCGGCCGCGGCCGGTTCGGCGGCGAGCGTCGGGTAGTGCAAGTGCATGGGCGAGTCGCTCGCGCCTTCGATCGGCTTGCCGAGCAGGGCTTCCAGTCCGCGTCCCAGGCGTCGTTCTTTAGTCACGTTCCAGCACCTCCATGCAAAGTTGAGCGTAAGCCCTCGCGCCTCGTGCGCGGGGGGCGTAATCGAGCACCGAAAGCGAGTGGCTGGGGGCTTCCGAAACCGCCACGTCGCGGGGAATCACCGTGCGAAACACGATCTCGCCGAAAAAGTCCCGCACCTCTTCGTCCACCTCGCGCGTCAATTCGAGCGCGTGGTCATACATCGTCAACAAGATGCCCCCGAACTTGAGCCGGCCTGGATTTTGGCCCATCACCAACCGAATGACTTCGATCATTTGCGTCAGCCCCTCCATCGCGAAATACTCGCACTGGATCGGCATCAGCACTTCGTTGGAATAGGCCAACGCTACGCGCGTGAGCTGTCCGAGCGACGGCGGGCAGTCGATCAACACGAAATCGTAGGAGTTGAGTCCGCCGGCCAGGTGCTGCCGCAGCGTCGCCGACTGGCCGCCGTCGCCGCTCGCCAGAAACTCGACGTCCTGAAAGTTGCGGCTGCCCGGCAGCAGCTCCAAGCCCGGCGTGGCCGTCTCTTTCAGCGATTCTTTGAGCGGCTGTTGCGAGACGAGCGGGTGGCGTTCGGCGGGCCGCTGGCCAAGTCCGCCAGTGGCGTTGCACTGGGGATCGAGATCGACCAGCAGCGTGCGGGCGCCGCTTTTGGCCA